>NZ_NWMQ01000170.1:0-765 GCF_002901215.1 Paracoccus sp. SY
TCGGAACCGTTCGGCGGCGTCAGACCGCTCGTCGACGCCACCCGCCTCTCTGTCTTCGTCTGTCCCGCCACCGCCAGCACGATAGGCAACCATGCTTGACTGGGTCCGAGCTTGCAGCAGCGCTTCTTCCTCGGCACGGCGGGCCTCAAGCTCGGCCCGGCGCCGTTCCAGCTCTGCCAGGCGCTGCGCTTCCAGATCGGCCTGCACCTGCGTCTGGTTGGCCAGTTCGGCAGCCAAGTCCAGATCGGATTGCAGGCGCAGGTTCTCGCGGGTCAGCTCATCCAGCGCCTGGTCCTTGTCGGCCATGTCGCCCTTCAGCTGGTCCAGCTCCGCGCGCAATGCCTCGAGATCGGCGGAGGAGGTCTCTGGGTGGGCCCGCGCCGCGGCAAGCTCTGCCCTCGCTGCCGCGAGGTCGGCCCTGGCCTGCTCCAGGGCCGCACGTGCTGCCGCAGCATCAGCCTGGGCTTGCGGATCGGCAACCGTGCGCACGGCGGTGCGCGTGTCCGGCGGGGCTGGCGCGGGGTTCGGCTCGTTCTCGGTCAGCGTGAAGCCGTCAAGCCCCGTGTCGTCCTGGAACTCGCGGACGTCCGAGGTCGGCAAGGGGGATGGAGCCGGGTCTCCCGACGGGATTACCGTTGCCACATAAGCGCCCCCGGCAAGTCCGGCCGCCAGCATCCCGGCAGGCAGCGCCAGGCGCCGCCACAGGGGCGGCCTGGCTGCGGGTGGCTGCATCCGGCGCAGCCGTTCCTGCAGGGGATCGGCTTC
>NZ_NWMQ01000171.1:0-761 GCF_002901215.1 Paracoccus sp. SY
ATCGGGCGCATCCTGATGGTCCGGGGACGCGATGCGGCGGACGGCGCCATGATCACGTCCTTTGGAACCTATCAGCTGGATCTGTTCCGTGTGTGGACGGACGAGCTTTCGGAAACGATGACGCAGGCCGANGCTGGCCATGGCAGGATCGTCCTGACACGGACCGCGTAAGGAGAGACCAAAAATGGTTTTCGTGGTATTTCATCTGAACGAACCGGGGCGGCCAGCCAGTAGGACCGCCATCGCGATCCATCACATTGTTTCCGTAAGGGAAGCAGCAGACGATGCGGGAACCGAGATCAAGCTCACCGACGGCACCCTGATCAACGTGACCGAGCCCTTCAAGACCATCATGGAGGAGGTTGCCCGGATGGGGAGTCCTGCGAAAGCACCTGAGGATGGATGACAGACTGGTGCAAAAGCAGGGATGACAGTTGGGCCTTCCCATTCAGGCTCAGGCCGACCGTCGCTCTTCATGTTCCATCAAGGCAAGACCGTGCCGGAGGCCAGACCACCTCGGCTTGATACCCCGACGCTGCCCCTCTTGAATGCGCATGGTTCTTTAGCGCGCGACCAGAGGCTTGCACGATTGTGCCGCCAACGCTCTCGCAATCCACAAGGATGGTTCCCATCTATGAAGGGTCACAGCGGACTGCTCTGCTTGTGACTTATGGAGGACCCCCGATGGGGACCCTGCGCCCAGCCGACAATCAAAACACTCAGCCGCGCGATCCACAGCTGGATTACGGTGATCCCGGTCG
>NZ_NWMQ01000172.1:0-757 GCF_002901215.1 Paracoccus sp. SY
GGAAGCGTCATTCCAGGGGTGGAGCGGCATGCGCCTTTGCCTTGCGGGCTGCCGAGGAGTTCCAGCCGTTGTTGCGGCGTCCCGTGGGCGTGTAGCGGGTCCGTTGCTTGCCGACCCGGTGCACCTTCGGCGGAGCCTTGTCCTGCTCGGCCTTGATGTATTCCAGGACCGCGCTCAGATGCTTGTTCTAGGTGATGGCCGCATGGGTCACCCGCTGATCCTTGTCGAACACGGAGTAGGGCAGCGAGACACCCTTCCAGCGGAACTCCAGCCGGCCGTCCGCGAACTCATAGCTGTCCACGTATTTGCCCGGCAGATCGCGGGTGATCTCGTTCTCGGCCAGGATGATCCGCAGCCGGTCGTAGGAAAAGGCCAGCTGGCTGCTGACATAGCGTTCGTCGCGATAGCACAGAATGTCACGCAGCCGATCCGGTTCGACATTCAGTGGCCGATGCAGGTTGTCCGCACGGCGTGGCACCTTGGCAAACTGCGCGTTGTAGCGCGCCATGAAGCCGGGAAGAAAGGCATTGGCAGTCTCCATGTCGGAGATGCCGGCCAGCCGCAACTCCTTGACCAGACGGTCCTGCAGGGTGCGGTTGGCGCGCTCGACGCGACCTTTTGCTTGCGAGGAGTTGGCGCACAGGATCTCGATGTTCAGTTCGTTCAAGGCCCGGCCGAACTGGGTCATCCCATAGCCTGTCCTGGCACCTTGCTTTGGCACCCGGAACACTGTGTGCTTGTCGGAGTAAAAGGCAAC
>NZ_NWMQ01000173.1:0-738 GCF_002901215.1 Paracoccus sp. SY
TGATCCGGCATGGGCGGCTTCGAAAGCGGGGCCGCCTGATGTTGCCGATGGTATCAGGTCAGAGATCGCCTTCTTCCCAGACATCCTCAAGCATTTCATTTTTATCAAATCCTGGTCCCTTATGAGCAGAAGGATCGTTGTTCCTATTCATCCCTTGAGGGAGGGCAGCACATGACCGATGCGACACTCTCGCTTGACGGCATTGAGCCGATCAGCGGCACAATAGAAACCGGGGGCGACTATATCCGGTTCAGCGCAGACACGACCCTTGACGAACATCAGATCAACGGACCTCATGAGGGGCAGCTGTCCCTGAACGGTGCCGACGAGCGGGTCGTTCTCGAAAGCTACCACGCCATTGAAGGCGGCGGCTGCGAGATAACCCTTCGACGCATTACGCCATCTGCGTCGTGATAAGGGTCAGAAATATTGTCAAAGGTGCCCCGGTAATCCTTGGTCATGACCATGGCCCGCCCTTAACGCTGCCTCCAGCATAGGGAAGACGCGAGAACAACGCGACAGGCGAGATGCCCAGTGACACATAGCAACCGGACCTATTCCCGCAGTTCGGAGACCACGGCGTGGAAATAGGATCCTTGCAGGATCGGACAGGCCACCCTGCCCGTCGCATGTGCGACATGCGAAGGCGCCACCAAAGTCAGCGGGCAGGTCGCATCCGGACCCCCACCTTTGAAGGAAAGCTATTCCGACCTCCATCAGAAATCTCTTGCTGCGCGG
>NZ_NWMQ01000174.1:0-735 GCF_002901215.1 Paracoccus sp. SY
GATGGCGCAGGTGATGACCCCGGATACCCACAATCCTACGGAGGTTCTGGCCGGGCCGGTCGAGCGGGTGACCTTCCACAGTCCCGAGAGCGGCTTTTGCGTGCTGCGGGTCAAGGCGCGCGGGCACCGGGACCTGGTCACCGTGGTGGGCCATGCCGCGATGATCTCGGCGGGCGAATGGATCACCGCCTCGGGTGTCTGGCTCAACGACCGCACCCATGGCCTGCAGTTCAAGGCGCAGTTTCTCAAGGCCTCGGCGCCCTCGTCCGTCGAGGGCATCGAGAAGTATCTCGGCTCCGGCATGATCCGGGGGATTGGGCCGGTTTATGCCCGACGGCTGGTGAAGGCCTTCGGCACCGATGTCTTCGATGTCATCGAGGCCGAGCCCGAGCGCCTGCGCGACGTGGGCGGCATCGGCCCTGTCCGGGCCGCCAGGATCACCGCCGGCTGGGCGGACCAGAAGGTCATCCGCGAGATCATGGTCTTTCTCCATGGGCATGGCGTGGGCACCGCGCGAGCGGTGCGGATCTTCAAGACCTACGGCACGGATGCCGTGCAGGTGATGAGCGAGAACCCCTACCGCCTGGCCCGGGACATCCGCGGCATCGGCTTTCGTACGGCAGATATCATCGCCGAAAAGCTCGGGATCGAGAAGACGGCCGCCATCCGCATCCGGGCAGGCGTGTCCTTTGCCCTGAGCGAGGCCATGGGCGACGGCCATTGCGGACTGCCGCG
>NZ_NWMQ01000175.1:0-735 GCF_002901215.1 Paracoccus sp. SY
CGCGCCAGCACCAAGCGCCGTGCCGCGCCCAGCAGCGGACGGGGCATGGGCGGCGGCGCCAGGGCACGCCGCAGGTCGCGGTTCAGCGCCAGGTCGCGCATCACGCGGGCCGCGGCCTCGGGATGGCGGGACAAGTGCGCCTCGACCTCGGACCTCTGGGCGTCCGTCAACTGGCCGTCCACATAGGCGTCCAGGTCCAGATCGGTGATCTGCGCGTCAGTGTTCAGCATCGTGACCTCCCACCAGTTTGAGCGAGGGCTTGCGCGGGGCCTCGCCGTCCTCGAAGGCGCGCAGCCAGGCGCGGGCCCGCGAGACGCGCGACATCACCGTGCCGGGCGGCACCCCGATCACGGCCCCCGCCTCGGCATAGGAGAGGCCTTCGACCGCAACCAGTTCCAGGGCCTCGCGCTGCTCCTCGGGCAGTTCCAGGAATGCCCGGCGCAGCTGCGACAGGCGCAGGGCGCTGTCCTGAGGAGCATCGACCACCTGCGGGGACAGCTTGGCATAATCCGCCTCGCGCCGGCCTTCGCTTTGCGCCTGGCGGCGGCGGTCCAGGAAGCGGTTGCGCAGGATCGCGCGCAGCCACGGCCCCGGCGCCCTGCCCGCCGCAAGCTGTTGGCGCTGTTCATGACCGCGCAACAAGGCATCCTGGACAAGGTCGTCCGCCTCGGCCCGGTCGCGGGTCAGGGCAAAGGCGTAACGTCGCAGGGGCGTCAGCAGGGCAAGGATCGGGTC
>NZ_NWMQ01000176.1:0-732 GCF_002901215.1 Paracoccus sp. SY
TCAGAGATCGACCTTTGCGGCCTTTCCTTGTTGTTTGGCGAGTTCCACGACGGCGGATGCGACGGCGAGGTCCTGGAGGCCCACGCCGGTGCCGTCGAAGATGGTGACCTCGGCCTCGCCGCGTCCCGGATGGGCGCCGATGATGACCTGGCCGATGGCGGTGACGTCGGCGGCCAGGATGGTTCCCCGTGCCGCCGCGTGCTGGAACTCGCCGATGCTGAGGGACTGGGCCACCTCGTCGGTAAACAGGCGCGCGCGGGCGACAAGGGCGGGGTCCAGTTCCTGCTTGCCCTTGGTGTCGGTGCCCATGGCGGCGATATGGGTGGGGCCCTTGACATGGCCGTCCATCAGCAGCGGCTCGAAGGCCGAGGTGATGGAGATGATCACGTCGGCTTCCGCGCCCAGCTGCGGCAGGTCCACCGCCTCGAAGGGCAGGCCCAGGTCGGCGGCCGTGTCGGCCAGGCGGGACAGCATCTCGGGATGGGGGTTCCAGCCGATGATTTTCTCGAAGCTGCCGAAGCGGACGGCGGCGCGCATCTGGAAGGCCGACTGGTGGCCCGCCCCGATCATGCCCAGCACGCGCGCCCCTTCCGGGGCCAGGTATTTGCTGGACACGGCACTGGCCGCCGCGGTGCGCAGCGCGGTCAGCAGGTTGCCCCCGACCGCCGCCGAGACGCGGCCGGTATCGGGGTCGAACAGGAACACGGTGGACTGGTGGTTGATCAGCCCGTG
>NZ_NWMQ01000177.1:0-727 GCF_002901215.1 Paracoccus sp. SY
GATCGCGAGATCATCGCCTGGAGGGCTGTGGTCAATGCTGGCATCAGCGGGTCCGATATCTGCGACATCATGCTCGAAGCTGTCGAACGCCGCTTCGACACATGTCGCGCACCTTCGGTCATTGAGATGCTGTCCGACAACGGCTCGCCCTATATTGCGAAGGAAACGCAGATCTTCGCGCGCCAGTTCGGGCTGAAGCCCTGCTTTACCCGATCCGCAGCCCACAGAGCAATGGCATCTCCGAGGCATTCGTGAAGACGCTGAAGCGCGATTACGTCCAGGTGACGCCGCTGCCGGATGCTCAGACCGTGCTTGAGTTGATCGGAAGCTGGTTCAAGGATTACAACGACAACCACCCGCATTCAGGGCTGAAGATGCGCTCGCCCCGCGAGTTCATTGCTGCTCAAACCGCAACCGCCTGAGTGTCCGGTGAAATGGGGGCAAGACCAGCGATCGACGTGGACCAAAAACATGTGCCTTTCTTCAAGACGGGAAAGCTGTTGCGCGATCGGTTGAACGGCCGCGCTTGACTGCCGATACGGCATAAGGCTGCACACATGCGCCTATGCCCGAATCTTGTAAGGCTATTTCTTGGAAATCGCACCTTCAGCGCAGATCCAGGTGGTTGGAGCCACAACTTGCACACCCAAGGCGGAGAGCAATTTGCCCAGGCAAGGCCGTCCCGCGAGGCATTTCCCGCCCTCGCCGAGGCCATGCGCAAGAACGT
>NZ_NWMQ01000178.1:0-702 GCF_002901215.1 Paracoccus sp. SY
GATCCGGGTCATGTCGCGTTCCATTCTCAGTCCCTCCGATGGATGTCGGGCAGAATCCCGCCCCGCGCGCGCAAAGCTTCGGCCACATGGTCGGCGTCGTCCAGTGCCAAGGCCGCCATCGGCATCACGATCCGCCAGTTCGGCCGCCGGCGCGACCGCGCCCGCCAGGACATCGCCAGCCTTTGCCCGTTCTCGACCAGCATCGGGGTGAAGCGCAACACCATGGCGATGGCCAGTTCGACCGCGCGGGTGGACAGGCCCAGGCGGCGCAGCGGCGCCAGCAGCCAGGTCAGCACCGCGATCATGTCGGTCAGCCGCGAGGTCATGGTGACGAAATTCGCCAGCGCCAGCGCGGCCAGAAGGCGCAACGCAATGGCCGCGCCCGCCTGGATCTGGCCCGTCACGCCATGCCACAGGGCGATCAGCAGCAGGAAAGGCCACAGCATCCGCAGATGCCGCGCCCCTTGCGCGGCGAAGGCCAGGCCCCCGGTCAGATAAAGGCAGGCGACCCCAAGGGCCGCCAAGACAAGCCCCGTCAGGTCCAGCCGGAACAACGACACCGTCAGCACCGACAGCGCCAGCAGCTTGAACCCCGCCGGCACCCGGTGCGCCCAGGTCCTAATGGGCGAGGTGAGCGAGATCATCCATGCCTCCCCAGTCCAGCATCTGCGCCTCGAAGGCGGGCAGCACCTGCGCAGGCGG
>NZ_NWMQ01000179.1:0-701 GCF_002901215.1 Paracoccus sp. SY
CAGCAGGGTCTTGAGCGGCGCCTCCGCGAGGCCGACCGGCTGGCCCGGGCAGCAGAGCTCGATCTCGTGGAGGCGGGCTGGCGGCCCACGGTCGAGAGCTATCTTGGCCGGGTGACCAAGCCGCGCATCCTTGCGGCAGTGCGCGAAGGCGCAGGGGAGGCAGCGGCGCAGCGCATCGATCACCTGAAGAAACCCGACATGGCGCGGGAAGCCGAGCGGCTCCTGGCGGAGACCGGCTGGCTGCCCGAGCCGCTGCGGCTGCGGATTGCCGAAAGCGGGGCAACCAGCGACGAGAATGCCGGATCTGCTTCCCTGCCGACCGACCCGACCGGCGAGGCCAATAACGCGGAACCAGACGACACGGACGATCCCGGACGGGAGCCTCCGTCCGGAGCAGGGGAAGACGGCACTGCCCGCGTGGAGGAGGACAGTCCGCAAGGCATGGCCGCCGAGTGAGGATGGGGGCCGGGGCGGCATAGCCGCCCCGTCTCCCGCTCTCCCGGTCCGCGACGGCTTGGTCGTGTCGCGCTGACCTGAGGCAGGGGCCGTGAACACCGCCCTCCCTTACCAAGAGGCAGAGCCCGGTGGGGGAGGGGACAAGCCCGGCGTGAGGAGGGAGAGCCGCGCCGCGCCGTTTCTGTCATCCCGCTCTCCCGGAGGACCTTTCCATGACCGATCCCGAACATGCCGGCAAGCCGGAC
>NZ_NWMQ01000018.1:0-64798 GCF_002901215.1 Paracoccus sp. SY
GTCAGCAGGGCAAGGATCGGGTCACGGCGGGTCATCTTGCTTGTGTAGACGAAGCTGATGGCGGTTTTCTTCCACAAGAGAGAGAAAATCTTGGGGAGCCGGATCAGGGTAGGGTTCAGCAAAGCGCACATGCGTTACGGCAGTTTCCGGCTGTTTCGCCGGATGGGGCCACGGCTGTTGCCAGCTCCATCACCGCCAGTCGATGCGGACAGATGACGCTCGAACAGCAACCGGCTGTTGCCCTGGCTGAACTCGACGCGGCAGAACGGGCAGCGCCCGGCCGCCGCGCGGGGGATGGCGGCACCACAGTTTGCGCAGTAATCCGGAAGGGGCCGGCGCATTATCCTGTCCTCCGAACGGAATAGGCTAGGCCGGGCCGCCCACTTGCCAGGATACCGGAACAGTTCGTGCAGTCCCGGGGAACGTCGCGTCGCTGCGCCAGCGTCAACTAAAGCGTGGCCCCGGCAAGTGAATGGAGCATGCGCTCGACGCAGGTTGCCAGTCCTGGCATAGGAGGAGCGTGGTAGGGTCAGGATCGGGTCACAGCGGGTCATCTTGCATAGGAAGACGAAGCCGGCGGTGATCTTCTTCCACGCTTTTGAAAAAATAATTCCTTCAGGTGCCCGTGAGGGTACTTAGCAGTCTGCCTTCAACCGAGACATCCCTGCATTCCATCAGGGTCATGGGTCTACTTCATCTGAGGACAGGAGACGCTTTGAAAAGGGCGCTTACCCACCCAGCGTCTGGTCCTGTTCCTTGAACCAGTTCAGCGCATCTTCAAAATGCTCCGGCCTGAAGTCTGGCCAGTGCTGATCGACGACAAAGAAGTCCGCATAAACCGACTGAACAGGCAGAAAGCCGCTGAGGCGCCTCCCGCCTCCCCAGCGGACGATGAGATCGAGCCTGGATACATCCTGCGAGCGGAGCTGACCCATCTTCAACCCGTCGAGGTCCCATTCCCAATGGTAGTTCACCAGGAAGTTGACCTTGATGCCTTCCCCTTGACGGGTTCGAAAAGCTTTAAGTTCCTCAGGAAACTGCGGGGACCGTTCGTCACCGACCACGAGCAGGGCAGCGCCTCGGCGGACAATCTCTGCGGCAAAGGCCACGCATGCCGACCGGAACGCCTGGATCTGCTCAGACGGTCTCTTGGTGTTATCCTGAGTGAAGCCGAAGACGGAGACCTCGGAGATGCCCCGGCTCTTGCACATCTCATAGAGCGCCAGACCCGGCTCGATGCCAGCCTGATAGCCTGACTGCTTGGGCAAGCCGTGGCCGGCTGCCCAGCGTCTATTGCCGTCCGGAATAAAGCCCACATGGTTTGGCAGCACCCGTCTGGTCATCATCCTGCTCCTGAGGGTTTTTCCGTTGGTGCACCTCAACGTGACCGAACGTCTTGGCGGAACAGAGAAGGCGCGTCACTGGGTGCTCCGGCACTCAGGATCGCGTGTCGCAGCCAATGCCTGCGCCCTTTCCACTAAGGTGTCATTCAGCCGTGTCGGAGCCTTCCGCGACCACCTTCGGCGTATCACCCGGGGTCGTTGCCGAGGTATTGCCCTTTCCCGCAGCAGCAGCCTGCCTTTTCCGGCTTCCAGTCCCCACGGGCACAACCGCTCCATCCTCGGATGTCTGCTTCGGCCGTCGGTTCCGCGCAACTTTTACCGCTTCCGCGCCCTCTTCAGATACAGCCTTCGGCTTGCGGCCTCGGGTTGCCTTCGGCGGATCCGTCGCGACTTCATCTGCCCTCCTTCCGGCGCGAATCCGCTTGGCTGCCGAGGCGATGGCAGCCGTCTGATCTGCAGTCGGGTTCGATTTGCGTCCGCGACGTCCGGTGGTCCTGCCATTCGACACGGATGACTGTGCGTCTTCTTCCGCAGCGATCTCGCGCTCAGCCTGGGACCAATGCTCGGCGTCCTGGCCATGCGGACGACCGGCCTGTTCCCACAAGGCATGCGCACGTTCCCGGACTTTCTGGAAATGATCTTCGCTCATGGTGAGCCCTTGTTCTGCCAAAGCATATCCTGTGAGCAGCAATTCGCTGTTGATGGAACATCGTGAGCCTCACCGTGGCACGGAGATGTACGCTTGCCAATGGTGTCTTCCATGCGAGCCTGAGAACAGCGGTTAGGCCTGCGCTGGCGATGCCTCGCAGACGAAAACACTACTGGGGCCGACGGAAAGCTAAACTGATCTTGTACATCTGGCCAGAGGGAGTCGACGGGCAGATCGTCCCGAGCCTGTGGAAAAGGTTCCAGCATGGGGTGAACGGCAGAACAGACCTGCCGCATTCCGTTCCGTCAGGAGCGCGCTCGCTAAGACATGGGATCATGGTCTTCTTGACAAGATCCCACTGGTCGATTGTCGTGCCGCGCCGGCTCTCGCGGTTCCAGCTTGTTGCGGACCTTCAGCATGCCCCACCGGCCATACGGGTATTATGGAGCGCTTGGGTTGAAAAGCACCCCGTGCTCGTAGGGTGGCGCTCCATGCTCACCCTGTTCATAACGAAAGGTGCTGGCTGCACGCCGACAAGCCTTCTCGCTCAAAGAGAACTGGATGGTCTTCAGCGCTCCCATCCGTATAGCCTCTTGAGGTTTACCTTCAAAAAGCGGTTCTCTCGTTCAGGTTACGTCTCCTGATGCCCTCTCAGGACGGCTTGCAGAGCGCAAAAGGTCGCGAAACGCATATCGTGCACCCTGCTCGCCGCGTGGTCAGGTTGATATTCCGCGCCCGGCCGCGACATGACTGCCATAGCCTGTGGCATGTCCGCAAATTTACCCGACGCAACCGCTCCCAAGATTGCCGAACCGAGCAGCACCGGCTCGGCCGCCTCGCTGGCAAGCACCGGCTTGCCAGTACCGTCCGCCAGAAGCTGGCGCACCAGGTCAAGCTGCCCCGCGCCCCCCGAGATCACGATCCGGTCCACCGGGGCGCCCGCCTTGTCCTGCGCCTCGATGATCTGGCGCAGCCCATAGGCGATCCCGCAAAGGCCCGCGACATAGAGCGCGACCAGATTGTCGATGCCGCGCTCCATCCCCAAGCCGGCGACGATTGCGCGAGCATGGGGATCGGCGAAGGGCGCGCGATTGCCTAGGAACTCGGGCACGACATGAAGACCCCGGGCCAGCGATACCGCCTGCGACAGGCCGGCAACCCGGCCTGCTGCGCGTCCGGCCAGCCAGACCGGCAGCGGCTGGCCCGCGGCACTTGCGGCCGCCTCGGCTTCGCCGGCTGCCGGGTGGAAGGCCAGAAGCTGCTCGATGGCGGCGCCCGCGGCGGATTGCCCGCCCTCGTTCAGCCACATGCCGGGGACCATCGCCTGGTAATAGGGGCCCCAGACGCCCGGCACGAAGACCGGGTCGCGCGTGGTTGTCATGGTGCAGGACGAGGTTCCGAAGACATAGGCAAGATTGCTTTCGGCGCTGCCGGTCATGCCCACGGTCCCGATGCCCCCCGCATGGGCGTCGATCAACCCAGCCGCCACCGGAATGCCCGCCCGCAGGCCAAGGTCGGCGGCGGCATCCGCCGTCAGTCCCCGGCCCAGCGGCGTGCCGGGCGCCACGACCCGCTGGCCGATGCGGGCAAAGCCGTCATCGGCCAGATCGCCCAGGCCGATGCTGCGGAAGTAGTCGGGATCCCAGCGGTCCTCATGGGCCAGATAGGTCCATTTGCAGGTGACCGTGCAACTGGACCGCGCCGGATCGCCGGTCGCACGCCAGCCCAGGTAATCTGCAAGGTCGAAGAACTGCCCGGCCTCGGCATAGGTCTGCGGCATGTTTTCGCGCAGCCACAGGAGTTTCGGCGTTTCCATCTCGGGCGAGATGACATCGCCCACAAAGCGCAGCACCGGATGGCCCTGCGCGTTGATGCGCTCGGCCTGCGCGACCGCCCGGTGATCCATCCAGACGATGATGTTACGCGCCGGATCGCCCGAGGCGCTGACGCTCAGCGGACGGGTGTCGCGGTCAAGGACGACCAGCGAGCAAGTGGCATCGAAGCCGATCCCGGCGACGGCGGCGGGGTCGATGTCGGTCCCGGCCACAGCCTCACGTGTCGCCGCGCAGACCGCAGACCAGATGTCGTCGCTGGACTGTTCCGCGATGTCGGCCCCGTCGCGCCACAGCCGAATGTCGCGCTTGGCTGACGACAGCATGTGCCCGGTCGCGTCAAACAGGCCCGCCCGCGCGCTGCCGGTGCCCACGTCGATGCCCAGGAAGATCGGCTTTGTCATGGCTGCCCCCTAGAGATCGACGCTGTTGGGCAGGATCACCAGGTCGCGGATCACCACGCCCCTGGGCCGGGTCAGCATGAACATCACGGCCTCGGCGACCTCCGTGGGCTGCATCAGCGATCCGTTGGCAAGCGCTTCCTCCATCTTGGCCTTGGGCCAGTCGTCCAGCAGCGCCGTCACCACCGGGCCGGGCAGAACGGCCCCCATGCGGATGCCGTGGGGCGCGACCTGCCGCCGCGTCGCGTGCAGGAAGGCCTGCACGGCGAACTTCGAGGCGGTGTAGATCGGCTCCCACACCACCGGCACGACGCCCGCCACCGACGAGGTGAAGATGACGTCGCCGGTCCTGCGCTCGATCATGCCGGGCAGGACGGCCCGGACGCTGCGGAAGGCCGCGTTGATGTTGAGGTTCAGCATCCGGTCCCAGGCATCGGGATCGCCTTCGGCCGCCGCGCCGCCGACATAGGCGCCGGCATTGGCGTGGAAGACGTCTATCGGCCCGGCGATCTCCTCGATCCGGTCGGCGATGCCGTCAACCTGCGGACCGTCCAGAAGGTCCACGACCAGCGGATGCGCCTTCGGGCCGAGTTCCCTGCAAAGCGTCTCGAGCCGGTCGGCGGCGCGGTCGATCAGCACGACCCTTGCCCCCGCCGCCAGCATCGCGCGCGCGCATTCCAGCCCGATCCCCGAGGCCGCGCCGGTGACGGCCGCGACCTTGCCCTTCAAATCCTGTGCCATGTCCGTTTCGTGCCTCAATGGGGAGTTGCGGTGGTGCCGGGCAGGTCGCTGGCGGGAAAGAGCCGCGCGTCCGCCGGGTCGAAGGAAAACGAGATGTCCCGGTCTGGCGAGAGTTCCAGATCTCCCGGAACCACAGCCAGCACCGATGCTCCGCTGGTTAGCCTGATGTTCACCACCGTCTCGGTTCCCATCCGTTCGAGCAGCGCGACTCTTCCCCGCAGCGCGCAGCGCCCTTCCGGTTCGCCCGGAGTCAGGATCTGCGGCCGGATGCCAAGGACCGCCTGACCGGGCGCCCCGACCCTGCCGGCAGCAAGCGTCATAGGGCTTATGCCGGGAGCTGAGACGCGAGCCATTCCGCTCTCGACCTTCTCAACCGTAACCGGCAGGAAATTCATCCGCGGGCTACCGATGAAGCCCGCAACAAAAGCGTTGCAGGGATTGCGAAACAGATCGATCGGTCGCCCTACCTGCTGCACAACGCCGCCGTTCAGGACTACGATCCGGTCGGCAAGCGTCATCGCCTCGACCTGATCATGAGTCACATAGATCATCGTTGCGCCCAGGCTTCGATGCAGCTTGGCGATCTCCATCCGCATGTCCATACGCAAGGCCGCGTCCAGGTTGGACAGAGGCTCATCGAACAGGAAAACGGACGGATCGCGCACGATGGCCCGGCCTATGGCGACCCGTTGACGCTGGCCCCCGGAAAGCTGGCTGGGCTTGCGATCCAGGAGATGGGTAATCTGCAGGATCTCGGCCGCGCGCGCCACGCGATCGGCCGCTTCCGCTTTTGGGGTCTTTCGCAGCGACAAGCCGAAACCCATGTTCTCGGCCACAGTCAGGTGCGGATAAAGCGCATAGGACTGAAAGACCATGGCGATGCCACGATCGCGCGGAGAGATGTCGTTGGCGCGTTTGCCACCGATCTCGAGCGTGCCGCCGGAGATCTCCTCAAGTCCCGCGATCATCCGCAGCAGCGTGGATTTCCCGCAGCCCGAAGGACCAACGAAGACCACGAATTCACCGTGGCGGATCTCCAAGTCCACACCTTTTATGACGGAATGGCCGCCATAATCCTTTTCGACGCCCGAAAGCCGCAGGTCGGCCATGACGCTCCTCCTTCTTGGTCGTGGCGGGCCCTCGCGGACGAGGGCCCCGGGACGGCTCAGGCCGGGATGGCGACAGCCTCGGTTTCGGGCGTCAGCCGTTCGCCCATCATGCCGCGCAGATAGGCGCCATGACTCAGCAGCTCGCGGCGCAGGGCATGGACATCGACCTCATGGGGACGGATGCCCTGCCTGACCGCCATTGCGGCGGCCCGGCCCGCAGCCTCACCCATGGCCATGCAGGTCGCCATGACCCGGATCGCGCCCATGGCCTCGTGCGTGGCCGAGATGGCCCGCCCGGCGACGATCAGGTTCTCGACCGTTTGCGGCAACAGCGAACGGTAGGGAATGTCATAGCAGTCGCCGCACCAGATCAGCGTGCAGCCCTCGTCGCCTGGGCGGTGGATGTCGATCGGATAGGACGCGACGGCGATCGAATCCTCGAAATGGCGGCAGCCCAGCACGTCCTGTTCGTTCATCACATAGCGGCCGACGATGCGGCGCGTTTCCCGGATGCCCAAGAAGGGGGCAGTCTTGGTGAAATGAGCCTCCTCGAATCCCGGAACATAGTTCACCAAGTATTCGACGATGTCGTCGATCTGGCGCCGCGCCACGATCTCTCCGTTCGAAAGCGACCGCGCATCGGTTCCGTCCGTGCCCGTGACCCGCGTCATGTTGATCCAGGCCTCGCCCCGCTTCAGGCCGGTGATGATGATCGTGCGCTCGTTGGGGATGTCGAGATTCCGCTCCTTGCGGGCCTTTGCCATCACCTCGCGCAGCCCAACCACGATGAATTGGTTGTTCTGGCCAAAGTAGTCGGCGGGAATGAAGTCGGTCAGATAGGTCCGAGCTTCCTTGGGAGAGTTCGCTATGGCCATGCGCAGCTTGTCGGTGTCGACATTCGACAGGCAGAACATCAGTGTGGGCGGCTGCATCCCGCCATGTTCGTTGCCCTTCTCAGTCACAACGCCAGCACGGTGGGCCACGTCCGCATCACCGGTGCAGTCGATAACCACCTTGCCCATGACCGCACTGCGGCCCGTCTTGCTTTCCGTGATGACGCCACGGATGGTGGTCCCGTCCTCATCCATCACCACACCAGCGACGAAGGTGTAGAAGACGACATCCACGCCGGCTTCAGTCAACATTTCCAGGCCGACGGTCTTGACGGCTTCTGGCTCGACCAGGGTAATGCCCATGTGCAGCGGGCAAGCTCGGTGTTCGGACGCCGCGTCGCGGGTCTTCAGGCGGTCGATGAACTTCTGGGGCAGGCCCTCGATAATCTGGTTGCCCTTCTGGCCCAGGAAACCCAGCACCGGCAGACCGATCGTCATGTTGCCGCCGACGAAGCTGCGGCTTTCCAGAAGCCCGACGCGTAGGCCGTCCTCGGCCGCGGCCAAGGCGGCGATGAGGCCCGCAGGGCCGCCGCCGACGACAAGCACGTCGTATTCGGCACTGACGGGGATCTCGCGCGCGGGTTCTTGGATGGTCAAAGTCTGTGCCATGGTGAGCAGAATCCTGATGGATGGTCGTGAAGGTTGGGTTGGGGCCGGGCCCGCCATGGGCCCGGTATTTGTCTAGGGTCAGGGCAGCAGGGGCGTGACGCGCTGCGTGATCGTCTCGACGGCTTCTGCCGGGGACTTGCGGCCCAAGACGGCCAGTTGCACTTCCTCAAGGAACAGGGCCTGGGCACGGGCGGCTTCAGGAAAAGGCGGGAAGGCGCCGCGACCGTTGGCCAGGGCCTCGGCTTCGATGGCGGCCTGCGGGTTCTTCTCGACCAGCTTCGGGTCCGAGAAGGTCGAAACTCGGGCAGGACCGTTGCCGTTCAGCGCCATGCCCAGCGTCGTCTCCGGCGAGGCAACCTGCTTGATGTAGCTCCAAGCCAGTTCCTTGTCCTTGGCATTGGCAGGAATCACCATGGCCCAGGCTTCGACGACCGTGGCCATCGGTGTCTTGCCCGCCAGAGCCTCGGCCACGGGGAAGCCCACGGCTGTGATCCTGCCAGGATATTTCGACTGTTCCGGATCGTTCAGCTGCGCGGCGCGGGCAAAGGGCAGCACGGTGAAGGCGGCCCTACCCTGTTGCATCCAGGTCACCTGATCATCGTTCTTGGTGGTGGCATAGCTGCGCGGCAAGGCGCCGTTCTCAAACATCCCAGCCAGGACCGTCAACGCTTGCTCCATAGCCGCGGGGTCAGGCAGGAGCGTGAAGTCCGGGGTTAGGAAATCGCCACCGAAGGCTCGCGCGAACATCACCGGGAAGACAGCTAGATCGGAGGCCAGGATCATGCCCGTGGCAATCTTGTCATCCGTAATTTTCTGGGCTTGAGCGACCAACTCCTCCAGCGTAGTCGGCGGGGCCGAGAAGCCCGCCTGTTCCAGCAGGTCCAGGTTGCAGAACAGCGCCTGCGTTGCGGTGCGGACGGGGATGCCGATCAGCTTGCCGTCGATGGTCATGCCCTTGATCAGGCCGGGCGCGATGTCGCCGAAATCCCCGATGGCGTCCTTTTCCATCCAGGGATCGAGCGGCTCGAAGAGCTTTGCGATCTCCGAGGTGGGGCGGTTGTCCACCAGATAACCGACGCCGAATTCGGTTTCCGGCAGGCTGGCCTCGCGGAACAGCCGGTCCATCAGCGGATTGGAATCAAAGGTCGTGAAGGCCAGATCCGCGTCGTTCGCCTGTTTCCAGGCCGCCATCAGGTCGGCCTCACCCTCGCCCAGCGAGGTCTGGTGGACACGATGGCTGAGGATGTTGAGCGTCCTGCCCGCCGCCAGTGAGGGTGCGGCGGCGATTAGCGCCAGGGTGGCGGTTGCTCCGGCCAGAAAGCCGCGTCGGTTCGTCTGCAGTGTTTTCATGTTGGTTTCTCCTCCCCTAAAAAAACGTCGTCAGCCCTTGGTGGCGCCTGCGGTCAGTCCGGCTACCAGATAGCGGTTCATCAGGATTACGAAGATCAGCACCGGTGCGAGTTGCACCGTCGAGGCCGCGAACAGAACGCCCCAATCCACCCCGTCGATCGAGCCGATCATCTCGGATATGACCAGGGGCGCCGTCTTGGCATTGGTCCCGGTAAAGATGAAGGCGAACAGGAACTCGTTCCACGCGAAGACGACCACAAAGACCGCTACCGCCAGGATCCCGGGCGCGGCCAGCGGCACGATCACCCGGCGCAGGATCGTCAGCCGGCTGGCGCCGTCGATGGCCGCGGCCTCGTCCAGGTCGCGCGGGATCTGGTCAATGAAGGTCCGCATCAGGACCGTGCCCAGCGACACGAAGAAGGTCGCGTAAAGGATGATCAGCACCAGGTGGGTATCGGCCAGGCCCAGTCGGTTCACGATGGGAAACAACGGCAACGTCACCACGATGGGCGGGATCAGGCGCACCGCGATCAGACCCACGATCGACAGCTCTAGCCATCGAGCGGCATGGCGCGAGAATACATAGCCTGCGCAAGTCGAAGCGATGACCGCAAGAAGCGTTGCGCCTACTGTCACGATGGCCGAGTTCGCCAAGCCCTGGAAGAAGACACCCCACTGCGTCCACAGCGTGACATAATGCTGCATCGTCGGCTGGAACGTCCATTGCGGCGGCACGGCGAAGATGTCCTGCCCGGGCTTCAGGGACGACGAGACGATGAAGACGATGGGGAACAGCGACCAGAACAGGATCGCCACCACGGCCACGGCCTTTCCCAGCCGGATCAGGACGATTTCAGCGCGCATTCTTCACCTGCCGACGCAAGAGCCAGATATATCCCGAAGCCAGCACCAGCGAGGCCGCCACCATCAGAAGGGCAGTGGCCGACGCTGTGCCGAAGGCGTTGTAACTGAAAGCTTCCTGATAGAGATAGACAGCCACCACTTCGGTCGATCGGGCCGGTCCCCCGCCTGTCAGCAGCCAGACTTCCGAGAACATGCGGAAGGCGAAGATATAGCGGAACAGCAGCGCTACTAGGATTGCAGGTCCCATCAGCGGCAGCGTAACGCGCCAGAAACATTGCATTCTGGTGGCACCGTCGATGCGCGCGGCTTCGTAAAGGTCGGACGGCATGGCAAGTCGGGCTGCATAAAGGATCACGAAGGTGAATGGCAGATGCATCCAGATCGTCAGCAGGATGATCATCACCGTCGCGTCGATCGGATCAAAGGACCATTCCAGAATGGGCAGACCAAGCCCCTGCATCAGCAACGTGATCGGCCCGATATCCAGATCGAACAAAAAACGCCACATGGCGACCGCCACCACCTCGGATACGGCATAGGGCGCCAGAACGGCGACAAGCAGGATCCGCCGGAACGGGATGCCGCTGTTGAAAAGCAGCGCCATGCCCAAGGCCACAAGCATCTCAAGATGCACGGCCACCACGACGATCACGATCGTGTTCCACATCGCGCTGCGGAAGGCCGGGTCGGATAGGACGCGGAGATAGTTGCTCCACCCCGTGAACTCAGGTGTCTGTCCGAAGCTCGACACATGGAAGCTGAGCCAGACGACATAGATCGACGGCAGAATCACCACGACCAGCAGCAGAAGCTGCACGGGCGCCAGCAGGGGGACAACCCCCAGGAATGTCGTCTTCCTCACCATGTCCTCCCAAGCCGGACGAACCAGCCACTTCCTGTTTTCCGTGTGGGCCATCTATTTCTCCGCCGCCCACCCGAAGGCTTGTTTATGCCGCCCCTTGCACTGCCCGAGGCGCACAGACCGAACTTCGGCACTGCAGCGGCGCGTCCAGAACAAGACGGGCAGGTTGATCGCCTGATCCCGCTATTCGTGCCCTGAGGCAGGACCAGGCAGACTGGGCGATATCTGCGATCGGCTGGCGAACCGCAGAAAGCGGCACCCTACGCGCGGTCATCCAGGCGTAATCATCAAACCCGACAAGCGACACTTCCGCTGGAACATCGATCCCCACTTGGGCAAAGGCTGTCAGCGCTGCCAGCGTCGTCACGTTGGTCATTGCAATAACGGCAGTCGGATGCCCGTCGCGAGCAAGGCATGCTGCCATCCGCGCGGCTCCTTCCTCGACATCTGTGCCAAGTTCAACAATCCGCGGCGTTACAGTTGCCGAAAGGCAAGCTTCAGTGATGCCGCGAATACGCTCAGCGATGGGGCGCAAGCCTGCCACCGAGGCGGCGATCAGGATCTCGCGATGGCCCATTTCCAGCGCGTGTTGGGCTGCCTCGTGACCGGCAGCATGGTTATCCACCACAACGGTATCGACGGGCAGATCCTCTTCACCGATCCGGTCAACTAGCACGATTGGCAGGGTAGCCATTTCGCGCCTTAGCGTGTCAGGAATTGCATTTGTGCAAGGCACCGCAATCAGGCCAGACGGCTTCCAGCCCAGCAATGCATCCAGCTGCGCGGCCTCTCGTTCGGCATTGTCGCCTGATGTGGCGACCAGCACCTGATAGCCATCAGCTTCGGCAAGTTCCTCCAGATCCGAGACAAGCGAGGCAAAGAATGTATCGACAAGGCTGGGAACCAAAACCCCAACTACCTTAACCCGTCCTGTGCGTAGTTGCGAGGCGGCGATGTTCTTCTGGTAACCCAGCGCGCGGGCGACCTCCTCAACGCGGCGAACAACCTCAGGACTGACAGCCTTTCGGCCGCTGAAGGCATTGGACACGGTAGCGATCGACACCCCCGCCTCTGCTGCCACGTCCCTGATAGTAATCGCCGCCATGAATTCCATCTAAACGTTTAACTGCCACAGTAAAACGTTTATCGGATGGCGTTTCGTTGTCAAACGAAAAGTGTAAAAAACTTGCAACGACAGCAGATGACCGCCATGCTCTGCCAGTTGGCAACCATGGACTGCGACTCTTGTCGCGTGCTGTCGATCGCCTGCCCGGGCGCTCATGAAAACCTGTCGCAAGCGCGGTATCTCCTTCTTCGCTCGTCTCGGCGACCGGCTCGGCATCAAAGGATTTGCTGGCGGCTGTGTCGCAAACTTTTCTGATCTTCGGGCCTGAGCTAGACTCAGCTGGTGAAGCGGCTTGAGGGGAGGGCTTGATGACGATCTCGTTCAAGGGCGCTCACTTCCCCCGAAGACGTCATCCTGCACGCTGTCTTCTTCTACTTGCGTAACGGTGTGTCGTACCGTGACCTTGAGGAAATCATGGTTGAGCGAGGTGTCAGGGTCAGTCATCCCACCCTGAACAAATGGGTGGAACGCCATGCCAGGCTTGTCGCGAACGATGCGCGTCGATGCAAGCAGCCCACTGACAGACCCTGGCGGATGGACGAGACCTATATCCTTGTTCGTGGAGCTTGGGTCTACCTTTATCGCGCAGTCGACAAGTTCGGGAAGACCTTGGACTTCATGCTGTCGAAGCGCCGCAACAAGCCTGCTGCCATCAAGTTTCTGGCCCGGGCGATGGAAGCAAACGGCCTGCTACGGAAAATCGTCATCAACAAAAGCGCAGCCAACACCGAGGGCATCAGGGAGATCAAGCGAATGCTGAAGCGCTTCGGTTGCCCAGTGCCGATCGAACTGGTGCGGATCAAGTATCTCAACAATTTGGTTGAGCAGGATCATTGCTTCATCAAGCGTCGGGTAAGACCGATGCTCGGCTTCAAAAGCTTTGCCTCAGCGGCTTCAACAATCGCAGGCATCGAGATCGTGAACATGATCCGCAAAGGTCAGTTCAGGCCCGAGTTGCGTCCGTTCCAGCAGTTCTGCCAACTGGCTGCCTAAATCTAAAAGCGCTGCGGGCGGTCTATATCTTGTCCGGCGGTTTGCGAAAGAGCCGCGGCCCTGACGGGATCCAGGGATGTAAATACCGCCGCCACGGCAAGCATGGACAAACGGACCGGGCCCGCGTTTCCTCACCACCCATAATGGAGAGGGAAAACCATGCCGCGTGAGGTTACCATAACGGCCTGCCAGTATCTGGTGCGGGAAATCAGCAGCTTCGAGGACATGGCGGCGCGGGTCCGCGCGTTTCTGGACCAGGCAGGCGGCTCGGACATCGCGATCTTTCCCGAACTGTTCACCATCGAGCTTTTCACGACGCTGCCCGCGTGGCGGGACCGGCCGATTGCCGAGCTGGTCAGGATCGCTGAGCATACCGAGGCCTATCACGAGCTTTTCCGGTCCGAGGCCAGGCGCCGCGGCCAGTTCATCGCCGCAGGCTCGCATCTCGAAGAGGTCTCGGCAGGGCGGTACGAGAACATCGCCCATCTCTTCGGGCCGGATGGAGAGCATTACAGGCATTCAAAGACCCACATCTTCCCTGCCGAGGCGAACTGGTCCACCTCCGAGGGCGACAGGATGGAGGCCTTCGAATTGCCCTTCGCAAAGGTGGGCTTCAACATCTGCTATGAAGCCGAGATCCCCGAATGTGCGGCCGCGCTTGCCGAACAGGGGGTCGAGCTGATCCTGACGCCCTCGGCCACCTTTACCGAACAGGGCTTCTGGCGCGTGAGGCATTGCGCCCAGTCGCGCTGCATCGAAAACCAGGTGTACCAGGTCCATTGCTGCCTTGGCGGACAGCCTGGCGCTCCCCTGCCCGACGGATGGGCGCGCAGCTCTATCCTGGGTCCCTGCGACATGGCCTGGGACAATCCGGCAGGCATCATCGCGGAAGCACAAATCAACGTGGAAATGGCGGTCACCGGCACGATCAACCTTGATCTGCTCCACGAGAACCGCGCAAGCGGTGCCGCCACGACCTTCAAGGATCGTCGCCGTCGGGCTAGGCTTTACCGCAACTGGCCGTCGCATCTTTGACGCTGATGGCTGGACCAGGTGTATCCCAGTATGGCGGAGGACAAAGGATTGCGCGCAGTTGGGGCATTGGGTCCGACGCTTATTCATACCGTGGCTTTGGGTTCAACCGGCCGTCATCTTGGGAGGCATACTATCCTGATGAGCCCTCTCTTGTCACCGAAGGCCATGCCGTTCCAGGAACGCCAGCACGGCTTTGGCGATCTGACGGGCGGCATTAGCCTCGAGATGGAGGTGATGATCGCCGGCAAGCTGGATTTTCTCGTAGTTCGAGACAAGGTCCTCAGCCCGTCGCACCAGACCGGCGAACCTGGGGCGGGACTGCAGGATACCCTTGGTGGCCCAGATGTTCAAAACCGGGCATTGGATCGCCTGCAGAACGTCCTCGATCTGGCTCTGCGTCAGCTTGATGGCGGAACGGGCAAATAGCCGTGGATCACCGCGCATCCGGAACCCCTCAGGCGTTTCCTCAAGGGCTCGGCCGGCAAGCGCCTCTGCAGTCCCAACGGAATTGCCCTGCTTCACACGGCGGGTGATGTAGGCATCCCGGTCCTTGAAGATTCTCGCTGGACGCTCGGCTTGGCTACGCGTCTGCTGGAAGAACTCCCGCAGCGTGGCAACGACGCTATCTTTGGTGGGCTCTGGCACCAGTGAGTCCAAGGTGACAAAGGCCCGGGCCCTTTCGGGCAGCGCTGCTGCAAGCAGCGCAGAGATGTTTGCGCCGCGGGAATGACCCAGAAGAACACAGTCCTGCCAGCCAAGCTGATCCAGCACTCCGACGATCTGGGGAAGATCATCCCAGATGTTGTATGTGGCATGGGCTGCGCGATGGCCGCTGTGGCCCTGCCCGCTCAGGTCCAGGGCCATCACATGGCAGCCGTGCAGGAGCGGCGCCAGAATCTGGAAGCTGCCAGCATGGTCCATCCATCCATGCAGCGCCAGCACAGGCGTTCCGTCCTCCGGTCCCCACGCAAGTCCGGTCAAGGGAAGGTCGTCTATCACCCAGTAACGCTCTCGGGGGTTTGTCATGCTCTCTCTTGATGGCTGCATTCTGCAATCTGACGGGGCCACCAGTTCCATCATCTGGTGGATCGGATTGCCCGATCAGGCTACGGCCGCAACAGCAGGTTTCGAACCAGAAACAGCCGACGTGGAGCGGCGTATGTCCGCAGGTGTGGGCTCACGCGGACAACCATAGCCGTATGGGACGAAACCGCAATCGAGCGGCATTGAACCATGGGCCGCCATGTGCGGGCGAAACTGCTACGGATGCAGGTCATGGCGCCGGCATGTCAGGGCCAGCCTTGTTCCTTGCAGAGACTTTGGGATCAAGGCCTTTAAATCGTCCACGCAGTACCAGTGTTATGGATCCTAGAGGTATCAGCAAAGGAAAATGCTTCATCAGCTTTCTCCGAAAGCCCACCTCTGTCCAACTCCCAATACTGGGACACTGCTGGCAGCGTTCTTTTATGGCTCAAACGCATTTTGATTTCGATATGCCCGCCAAGCTACAGTGAGCTTGGCGGGCAAGAGCTAGGCGATCTAGCCTTTGATGTATACGACATGAGTCGTGGTGAATTCATAGAGTCCATGCTTGCCGTCCGCCCCGCCGATGCCCGACTTGCGGCGGCCTGCGTGGAAACCTTGCATTGCCTCAAAGTTCTCGCGGTTGATATAGGTCTCCCCGAACTTCAGCTCGCGCGCGGCCTGCATGGCCGAGTTCAGGTCGCGGGTATAGATCGACGAGGTGAGGCCATAGTCGCTGTCATTGGCCAGTGAGATCGCCTCGTCGAGGCTGTCCACGATCTGGATGGGCAAGACGGGGCCGAAAGTTTCGTGGCGCATGATGTCCATCTCAGCCGTCGCTCCGGTGATCAGCGTTGGCTTGTAGTGGAACCCCTGCCCCAGATCCGCATGATCCCCGCCCGTGACCACCGTCGTCCCTTGCTGGCGTGCCATTTTCACGGCCTCGGCGACCTTGTCCAGGCCGGCCTGGTTGATCAGTGGACCCATGTGTAGGTCGTCCTCTGCCGAGGGGTCGCCATAGCGGGTTTCCTCAAACAGCGTCTTCAGCTTTTCGACTAGGGCATCGTGGACTTCGCGTTCGACATAGACGCGTTCTGCGCAGTTGCAGACCTGGCCCGTGTTGATCACGCGCGAAGCATGGATCGCTTGGGCCGCCAGATCCAGATCGGCGTCCTTCAGCACGATGGCCGGTGCCTTTCCGCCTAGTTCCAGGTTCACCTTAGTCAGGTTGCGGCCTGCCACCTGCATGATGTGAGAGCCAGTCGCCACGCTTCCGGTGAAGGTGATCAGGTCGATTCCGGGATGCGCGATCAGCGCCTCACCCGCCGTGCGCCCGCGCCCGCCGACCAGGTTGAAGACGCCTTTCGGCAAATCGGTTTCAGCCAGTAGTTCGGCGAACAGATAGGCATTCAGCGGAGTTTCTTCGCTGGGCTTGATGACAATGGTGTTTCCGGTCACCAGCGCCGGCGCCATTTTGCGCGCGATCAGAAAGAACGGAAAGTTCCAGGGCAGCACCCCCGCCACGACGCCCAGTGGCTTTCGTAGCAAAAGCATGGTCTCATTCGGACGGTCCGAGGTCAGCACCTCACCTTCGATCCGGCGCGCCCACTCGGCCATGTAGTCGATGTAATCGGCAGTGAAATCGACCTCGACCTGGGCAAGGCTGCGGATCTTCCCCTGTTCCTTGACAATGACGTCGGCTAATTCGACGCGATGTTCGCGGACCTTGGCCGAGATCTGCCGCAGAAAGCCTGCGCGTTCGATGGCGGGCAGCTTTTCCCAATCGCCTTGCGCGGCGCGCGCGGCCCTGACCGCGGCGTCCACTTCGGCGGCTGAAGTTTCCGGGATGCGGCCCAGAAGCGCGCCGGTCGCGGGGTTAGTCACCTCGATCATCTCGCCGCTGGCGGCAGTGAAGGCGCCATCGACATAGTTGCGGTAATCCTGCGGCTTCTCGGAGAAGCCGTTGGAAATCTTGCGGGTCATGCTGTGATCCTCCATTCAGCAAGTCGGATAGTGGCCAGGGCCACGACACCGGCTTTCGGGTGTTGCAAGGCCTTCACCAACGAAGGCCGGATGTCTGTCTCAAGACCGCCTACGGCCTGAGAACGGTTTTCCGGCTGATCGCGCCCGTGTCCCAACCTGCCTTTTGGTCTGCGTGCCGCGCGCTGATCCCTGCGGCAGCGCGGCCGTATTTCGGGCGCAGCCGGGCGATGTCGAAGACAGCCGGATCGACCGAGGGCGTATCGGACGTGATCAGATCCGCCATCAGCTGCCCGGCCCCCGGCCCGATGCCGAAGCCATGCCCCGAGAAGCCCGAGGCCAGATAGAAGCCGGGGCGGGTATGGACCGGGCTGATCACCGGGATTGCATCCGGGGTGGCATCCATCACGCCGCCCCATTCGCGCAGCACCCGCGCCTTGGCAAAGCCCGGAAAGGCCCGCGTCAGATTGCGCAAGGCGGCGCGGGTAAAGGCGCTGCTGGATGGCGGATCCATGGTACGGATTGCCTCGAACGGCGACTGCTGATCGGGACGCCATTTGCGCCTGGTCATCAGTTCTTCAAAGAAGGTGCCGTTGAAGCGCAGGCTCAGTTCGCGCCAAGTGGTCAGGAAGGTGGGGAAGAACTCCGTCAGCAGGCGGAAGTGATCGGGCGTCAGCGGAGCCAGATTCTTGTTGCGCACCGCCACGGTAAAGCTGCCGTCGATGCGTTTTCGATAGGCGAAATCGCCCGCCCCTACCGGCATGTCGGTCAGCCCCTCGACGCCATCGACATGCGCGACCGGACCAATCACCTTCAGTTGCGGAAAATCGATGCCCATGTTGCCGGCAAACAGCCGCGACCAGATGCCTCCTGCCAGCACCACCGAGGAGCAGCGGATCTCGCCTCGCTCGGTCACAACCGAGGATACCCGACCCGCACTGGTCTCTACCGCGCGCACGGCGCAATTCGTCAGGATATGAGCGCCTTTCTCGCGCGCGGCCTCGGCCATCGCGGGAACCGCGATCCAGGGTTCCGCCCGCCCGTCCGAGCCGGTGTGCAGCACGCCAAGAATACCGCCATTGTTGCCGGGCAGCTTCTCGGCGATTTCGGCCTGGCTCAGCATGCGGGCATCCAACCCGTGGCGTTTGCCGATTTCGGCCCAGTTGAGCCAGCCCTTCAGATCGCGCCTGGTATAGGACAGATAGGCGATGCCGGTCCGCCGCCAACCGGTGTCACGACCAATCCGGTTATTCATCTGCGACCAGAGCGTGACCGAATGCATGCACAAAGGCAGTTCGCGTTCGTCGCGACCCATCTGGCGGGTCCAGCCCCAGTTGCGGCTGGATTGTTCGCCCGCGATCACACCCTTTTCGCAGACAGCCACCGAAACGCCGCGTTCGGCCAGTTCCAGCGCGGTGGTGATCCCGATGATGCCACCACCGATCACCACCACATCGACGGCTTTCGGAAGGGTGCTGTCGCCGGTGAAAGGCGTGACGGGAACAGAGATCTTGGTCATTTTCCTGCTTCTCGGATGGTGGAGGCAAGGGAGGTCACAGCGATTCCGCCCCGGTCTCGAGAATGAAATGGTCCGGGGAAACCTGCGTGTAGTGCTGCGCCGGTCGGCGGTAATCAGGCGGGCGGATCGGGCTTTTCAGTTCCGTCACCGGGACGGCGCCACGCTGATTGCGACGGGCGGGATCGGGGACCGGCACCGCCGACAGCAGCCGCCTGGTATAGGGATGACGCGGATTGCCGAAGATCTCGGCCCGTGGGCCGATCTCGACGATCTGGCCCAGATACATCACCGCGATACGGTGGCTGATGCGTTCCACCACCGCCATGTCATGACTGATGAACAGGAAGCCCAGGCCCATCTCGGCCTGAAGATCCATCATCAGGTTGACGACCTGGGTCTTCATGGTGACATCCAGCGCGGAAACCGCCTCATCGGCCACGATGACCTTGGGTTTCATCACCAAGGCACGCGCCACGCAGATCCGCTGCCTTTGCCCGCCGGAAAACTCGTGCGGAAAGCGGTCCGCCATCTCGGCCTTCAGTCCCACGCGGTCCAGCAGCTGGGCGGCAACTTCTCTTTCCTGGGCGCGCGGCACGGTGCCGTGGATGCGCAGGGGCTCGGTGATCGCTTCGCCCACCCGAAGCCGAGGGTTCAGGCTGGCATAGGGATCTTGGAAGATCATCTGGATGTCATGGGCACGCTCGGCCGCTGACACGCGGTCCAGCTTGCGCCCCGCGATGACCACCTCGCCCTCGTCGCGGGGATGCAGGCCGGTGATAAGCTTGCCGGTCGTGGATTTGCCGCAGCCGCTTTCGCCGACGATCGACAGCGTCTCTCCGCGCCGCAAGGTGAGGTTCACTCCCTCGACCGCGTGGACGCGCGCTGTCACCCGCTTCAACAGCTTGGACTGGATCGCGAAACGCTTGCTCAGATCCTTCACCTCAAGAAGCGGCGGCTGATCGGCTTGCAGCGTATCGGGACGCTCTGCGGGCGGTGACATCCGGCCCTCGGCGATGTCGAAGACCGGATAGGGCGTGGGCGCATCAATCCCCGCCATCGACCCCAGCCGGGGCACCGCCGACAGAAGCGCGCGGGTATAGGTCTGCGAGGGTGCATCGAAGATCTGCGTCGTCGTGCCGGCCTCGATCACGTCACCATGATACATGACAAGGGTGCGGTCGGCGACTTCGGCCACCACGCCCATGTCATGGGTGATGAAAATCACGCCCATGCCACTTTCGGCCTGAAGCTCCTTGATCAGGTCCAGAACCTGCGCCTGGATCGTCACATCCAGCGCTGTCGTGGGCTCGTCGGCGATCAGCAGGTCGGGCTGACATGCCAGGGCCGCCGCGATCATCACCCGCTGGCGCATCCCGCCCGAAAATTGGTGCGGATAATCGTCGAAGCGCCCGGCGGCCGAGGGAATGCGAACGCGGTCCATCATCGCCAATGCCTCGGCTCTTGCCTGGGCCTTGCCGATCCGGCGGTGCATCAGGATGGATTCCGCGATCTGCGCCCCGATGGTCATTACCGGGTTCAAGCTGGTCATTGGCTCCTGGAAGATCATCGAGATGCGGTCGCCCCGGATCCTTTCCATCCGACGCTCATCCAGGGTCAGAAGATCGGTGCCCTGGAACTCCACCCGCCCGGTGATGCGCGATGTCGCGCGGGGCAGCAGCTGCATCAGCGCCATTGATGTCACGCTCTTGCCCGAGCCGCTTTCGCCGACGATCGCCAGTGTCTCGCCACCGGCGACGGAAAAGCTCACGTCGCGCACCACATCGCGGTAGCCTGGGCCGGTCTGGAAGCCCACGGTCAGGTTCGACACCTGCAACAGCGGGGTTCTGGCCTTTGTCATGTCCTTCATCCCTCTCATGCGCCCGAGCCGTTGCGGGGATCGAAGACATGGCGCAGGTGATCGCAGAAGGCGTTCAGCACCAGCACCAGAACAACCAGCGCCATGCAGGGGGCAAACAGAAGCCAGGGCTGATCGGCAAATGTGGCCCGGGCCGAGCCGATCATCATCCCCAGCGAAGGTTCCGGCGGCAGGACGCCAAGGCCCAGATAGGAAAGACCCGATTCCAGCACCACCGACATGACGACGACAAAGCTGAACTGCACGAACAGCGGTCCGGCGATGTTGGGCAGGATGGTGCGAAAGATGATGCGCGGCGCCGATGCCCCCATCAGCTTGACCGCATCGACATATTCCTGGCCGCGCACCGTCATCACACTGGCATGGGCCACGCGGGTGAAGCTGGGCACGAAGACCAGTGCCAGCACCGGTACCAGCGTTTTCGGCCCGGCGCCATACAGCGTGGCAGCCAGCATGGCCAGCAGCAGCGGCGGAAAGCACAGGATCACATCCATCACCCGCAGCGACAGCGCCTCGGATATGCCGCGCACATAGCCCGCGACGATGCCAATGGTGACGCCGATGATCGCCGCCAGCAGCGCCGCCCCGCCCGAGATGACAATGGCAGAGCGCATGGCATGGATCAGCCGGGACATCAGGTCGCGGCCATATTCGTCCTGTCCCAGCAGATGCGCAGCCGACGGGCCTGCATAACGTGCATCGACATCGATGGCCAAGGGATCCGGCAGGGGAAACAGGGGCAGGATGAAGGCTAGGGCCAGGATAGCCAGCAGAAGGATGCCCGGCGGGCTTTTGAAGGCTTTTTTCATTTGCGCACCCTCGGATCGGTTAAGCCATAGATGACATCGACCAACAGGTTCAGCCCGATGTAGAAGGCCGAGACGACAACGATCACTCCGGTCACCACGGGATAGTCGCGGGCATTGACGCCGGCGACCAGCATCCCCGACAGGCCCGGCCAGTTGAACACGGTCTCGACCAGCACGGTCCCGGCCAGAAGGCCCCCCAGCTGCAGGGCAAAGACGGTGATGACCGGCATCAGCGCATTGCGCAGCGCGTGGCGGATGATGACGCGGCGGGCAGGCACGCCCTTGGCGCGCGCGGTGCGGATGAAGTCTAGGGGCAGAACATCCAGCATCGAGGCGCGGGTGATGCGGAAAACGATGGCCGACAGGCCAAGGGCGATGGTGGCCGCAGGCAGGATCAGCAGCATCATGTGCCGCCCCGGATCCCGGCCGAAGGGGGTGAAGCCGCCGGCAGGCAGCCAACCGAGCACCGTTGCGAACAAGATCACGAACAAGGTGCCAAGGACGAAAACCGGAATTGACTGCGCGGTTCCGGCCAGCAGGGCGGCGATGCGGCTGAAAAGGCTGCGCGGACGCAGGGCCGACAGAACCCCCGCCGGAATCCCGATCAGCAGGCTGAGGATCCCCGCCGCCCCGATCAGTTCCAGCGTACGCGGCAGGCGACGCATCACCTCTTGGCCGACCGGGCTGCCATCCACGATGGATGTTCCCAGATCACCCTGCAACAGATCGCCCATCTTCCGGGTATATTGCTCCAGCATGGGGCGGTTCAGCCCCAGTTCCTCGCGCAGCATTTCGACCATGATCGGATCGGGCGAACCGCCATCCTGGGCCAGCAGCAGTTCAGCCGGATCACCAGGCACGAAGTTGATGGACAGGAAGACCAGTGAGATGACCACCCAGAGCATCAGCAGGCTCTGGGCCACGCGTCGAAGGAACCATCCCATCAGGCCGCCTTTCGTTTGCAGAAATCAGTGGATGCGGGCGCGCGGCAGGCACGCGCCCGGCGGGCAGTCCCTGTCCGGGATCAGCTCAGGTTCAGCTTGTCGAACAGCACCGAAGAAAAGGGCGATAGCTGGTCGGGCAGCATCGTCAGCCCGGTCACCTCCTTGCGGCAGGCAAATCCCGTCGCGCGGTAGCAGATGCCTGCAACCGGCGTGGCAGCGGCGACCAGTTCGTCTGCCTGGCGGTAAATCTCGATCCGCCTGGCTTCGTCCAGTTCGGACCGGCCCGCTTCCAGAAGCTCGCTCAGGCCTTCGACCTCGAAGCCGCGGCTGCGCAGGTAGGTAGGCGAAAGGCTGGGGTCGATCAGCGTGGTGACGCCATCGGGATCAAGGTTGTCAAGGCCGATGCCCTGGACCCCGAAATCACCCACGCCCTTGGTGCCAAGGTTCACCTTGGTCGCCCAGTCGGGCATGGTCAGGTTCACCTTGATGCCGATCTCGGCCAGTTGGGCCTGCACCAGCACGGCGACGTCGCGGTGCATGGAATATTGCGAGGTGGAAAGAAGGCTGACCTCCAGCCCGTTCTCGTAACCTGCCTCTTTCAGCAAAGCCTTGGCCTTGTCCGGGTCATAGCCCCAGATACTGGCCAGAGCCTCGTTGTAATAGGGCGAGGAAGGGCTGCGCGGCAGGCCGGTCATCTCGGCTCCATAGCCAAAGAACACCGACTCCACGAATTCGTCGCGCCGCAGGCCAAGCGCCACCGCCTGGCGCAGCCGGGGATCGGCAAAGACACCCGATCCGTTGAAGCTGAGATACATGAAGGCGCCCGCATCAACCTTGTGCAGATCCAGCGCCTCGTCCTCATCGACGGCGGCCATGGCAGACCAGGGGACATAGTCGATCAGATCGACATCGCCCGCCTTCAGCGCTGCCACGCGCGCGCTTTCATCGACATAGGGCGTGATCGTAATGCCCTTAAGGGGCGGCAGGCCTTCCTTGTAGTAATGCTTGTTCGGCTCCAGGTCGATCGAGACGCCCTTCTCGGCATAGCCGATGAGATAGGGGCCGGCACCGATACCCTGTTCCTCGTCGTCGGTGGAATCCGCCTTCAAGATCGACAGGAAGGGATAGGCCATCAGCGCAGGCACGGTCGCCAGGGGCGCATCGGTCATGATGCGGAAGCTGCGCTCATCCACAACCTCGATGCCGGTGATCGGCTTCAGTGCGTCGAACATGTAAGCACCCGAGCCGTCGCTGGCGATTTGCGCCAAGGTCCATTCCACATCGGCCGCCGTCACGGGGCTTCCATCGTGGAACTTCGCATCCCGCAGGGTGAACAGCCAGCTTGTGGGCGTGTCGTTGGTCCAGCTTTCGGCCAAGTCTCCGACCAGTTGCCCGGCTTCGTCATAGTTGATGAGGTTGCGGTTGATCAGCGCGCACAGAAGATGGCCCGAGTAGCCGACGTTCACCCAGGGACGCAGGTGCGGCGGATAGGTGGAAAGGCCGATTCGAAGCACTTCGGTGCCTTGCGCCTGGGCAAAGCGGCCGCCAAGCGCCACAAGCGCTGCCGAGGCGGTCGCGACCTGCAAGAGGCTGCGTCTATTCAGTTTCATGCGATAGCTTCCCTGCTTTTCTGCCCGCCAGATGTGGAAGGTGTTCCATTATAGCCGTCTGGTCGGCACCTCAGCGCCTCCATCGACCGGGATTGAGGCTGACGTTAGCGACTCAGCTTTCGACCGGTCAAGAATATTCTATCTATCAGATGTGAAAATTATTATAGTTCTCATTATAGGAATATGAGGAAGGATTTGACGCTGTTCTTGCCTGCTTCACAGCTACAGCCGAGCACTTTATTCCTATAAACAGAACTTATTAACAAAGTTGTGCCGATTTTGAGAATAGTGTTGACCTGAAGCAATTTTGGCGCCTGATATGCCGTGGAAATCGGCAGGACACGCGGCTCGATATGGATCTTCTTTCGCGGGCCACCAGATCAATCCGCCGATCACGGACAAGACGCCCAACAGAGCGGGGATTTCATTGATGACTTGGCGTATCGGCGTGGATTCTGGCGGCACCTTCACGGATGTCTGCCTGTTCAACGACACCACTGGCGAGGTGGTGATCTGGAAGGTTTCCTCGACGCCCGACGATCCTTCGCGCGGCATTACCCAGGGCGTGACCGAAGGGCTTGAACGTGTCGGCACAGAAGCCGGCGAGATCGGCTTTCTGGGCCATGGCACCACGGTTGCCACCAATGCCCTCATCCAGGGACGCGGCGTGAAGACCGGCCTTGTGACCACCGACGGCTTCCGCGACCTTCTGGAAATCGGCCGCCAGAAGCGCCCCGATCTTTACGATCTGCAAGCCAACAAGCCGGAAACGCTGGTCAGCCGCGACCTTCGCCTAGGGATCAGGGAGCGCCTGCGCGCCGATGGCAGCGTGGAAGAGGCACTGGACGAGGATGCCTTCCGCGACGCGATCCGCGAGTTGAAGGCCGAAGGCGTGAAATCCATCGCCGTGTCGTTCCTTTACAGCTTTCTCAACGACGCACACGAGCGCCGAGCCGCCGCGATCATCGCCGAGGAGTTCCCCGAGGCGTTCACCGCAGTGTCCTCTGCCATCGCGCCAGAATTCCGCGAGTTCGAGCGGCTTTCCACCACGGTGGTGAATGCCTATCTCGGTCCGGTCATGCAGGGCTATGTCCGCGCGCTAAAAAAGAAGCTTTTCGACATCGGCGTGAAGGTCGCACCGCAGTTGACCCAGTCGAACGGCGGGGTCATCGCCTTTGATACCGCTTCCGAAATGCCCGTGCGCACGGTGCTTTCCGGCCCCTCGACCGGGGTGGTTGCCGCGCAGGCCATCGGCAAGATGACCGGCATCGAGAACCTCATCACTTTCGATATGGGCGGCACATCCTCGGACGTGGCGCTGTTGACCAACGGCAGTTGCCGCGTTGTCAACGAGGCAGTGGTCCATGGCTATCCGCTGAAGGTGCCGATGCTTGACATCCATACCGTGGGTGCGGGCGGCGGCTCGATCGCCTATGTCGATAACGGCGGGCTTCTGAAAGTCGGTCCTCGCAGTGCCGGCGCCAATCCCGGCCCGGCCTGCTATGGTCTTGGCAATGATGAGCCGACCGTGACCGATGCCAACGTGGTCCTTCAGACCCAGAACCCGGAATATCTGCTGAACGGCCGGATGAAGATCGACCGTAACCTTTCGGTCGCCGCGATCCAGAAGCTGGCCGACAGGCTGGGCATGGAGATGCTGCAAACCGCCAATGGCATCCTCGACATCGTCATCGCCAACATGGCCAAGGCGATCCGGGTGATCTCGGTCCAGCGTGGCCACGATCCGCGCGACTATACGCTGGTGGCCTTCGGGGGCGCAGGCCCGGTTCAGGCTGCGCGTCTGGCGCGTGAACTGGGGATGAGCCGCGTGCTGATTCCTCGAACTCCGGGCGTGCTTTGCGCCATGGGCCTGCTGATGACCGATCTGCGGTCGGATTTCTCGATCACCAATCTGATGCGGCTGGATGATGCCACGATCGAAGGCGTAGGGGCGATCTATGCCGAATTGACTGAGCGCGCGGGCGCCTGGTTCGCATCGGAGGGCATTGTTCCCGATGCCCGCCAGGTGACCCTGACCGTCGATGTCCGCTATGCCGGGCAGAACTATGAAATTCCCGTCATTCTGCCAGAAGGACCGATCACCCAGGCCACTTTCGAGGCGATCCGGGCGGGCTTCCTCGCCGCGCACAAGCAGCTTTACGGCTTCATCGCTGAAGGCGAGCCGATGCAGTTGGTGACTTTCCGCGCCGCAGCCGCCGGTCTGGTGCAAAAGGCCGAATTCGCGCCGCAACCGCTGGAAGGCGCCGATGCCTCGGCCGCCATCACCGGCGCGCGTCCGGTTTGGATGGTGGAGGCAGGCGATTTCGTGGAGGCGAAGCTTTATGACCGCGCCCTGCTGAAAGCCGGGAACGTCGTCGCGGGTCCCGCGATCATCGACCAGATGGACACCACCACTGTCGTGCCGCTGGGCCAGACTGCAACCGTAGATGCCTATCTCAACCTCATCCTGGAGGCCGCGAAGTGAATATGGCGACGCGTATGAAACTGAACCCCATCACAGTCGAGGTCATCGGCTCGGCCTTCGCCTCCACCGTCGAGGAAATGGGCGAGGCGTTGGTGCGCGCCTCCTATTCCACCAATATCAAGGAACGCCGCGACTGCTCGACTGCACTTTTTGATGCACAGGGCCGCATGCTCTGCCAGGCCGAGCATATTCCGATGCACCTGGGCAGCTTCATCGGCTTCATCCCCTGGATCCTGCGCCATTTCGGAGAGGACCGCATCGAACAGGGCGATGTCTTCATGGGCAATGATGCCTATGAGGGCGGCGGAACCCATCTGCCCGACATCGTCATCGCCGAGCCGATCTTCGTCGAAGGCAAGCTGGTGGCCTGGGCGATCAACACCGCCCATCATTCGGACTTTGCCGACCGCGGCCATGCCCATATCTATCAGGAAGGACTGCGCATCCCGCCGGTCCGTCTTTATCGCAAGGGCGAGCTGCAGGAGGATATCCAGCGCATGTTCCTTCTGAACTGCCAGGTGCCTGCCGAGCGGATCTCGGACCTGCGCGCCCAGATCGCGGCCAACCGGCTGGGCGTCATCCGCATGACAGATCTTTGCGCCAAATACGGCTTGGACATGGTTCTGGCTGCGGGCGAGGATCTGATGGATTACGCCGAGCGCAAGATGCGTGCGGGCATCAAGGCGATCCCGGATGGCGTTTATCGCTTCTCGGATACCTTCGACAGCGAGGCGCTGGAAGTACCGCTTGATCTTTCGGTCACCATCGAGGTGAAGGATGACCAGATCAGCTTCGATTTCGTCAGCCCGCCGCAGGTCGCCGCAGGTCTGAACGTAGTCTATACCGCGCTGCTGGCCACCGTCTATTACGCGATCAAGACCGTGGTCGATCCGACGATCCTGCCGAATGCGGGTCTTGCCCGCCCGATCACCGTCAATGCGGTGGAGGGCACGCTGCTGAACTGCGCCCATCCAGCGGCCGTGGATGGCCGGATCACCGCCTGCCAGCGGGTCGTGGACCTGATCCATGGCGCCTTGGCCCAAGTGGTGCCTGACCGGGTGACGGCAGCCTCGAACGGCTCGGTTGCGGTGGCAAGCTTCAACGGCAGACGCGAGGATGGCTCGCTCTGGGTTTATCTTGAAACCATCGGCGGCGGCTTTGGCGCGCGCCACAACAAGGATGGTCTGGACGGCGTGCATGTCCACATGACCAACACCTCGAACCTGCCAGTCGAGGCCTTGGAAAACGAATACCCGATCACCCTGCGCCGCTATGAACTGGTGGATGGGTCGGGTGGCGACGGCACCTTCGTCGGCGGCATGGGTCTGCGCCGGGTCTATCGCGCCGAAAAGGCCTGCCGCGTGCAGGTGATGGGCGCACGGCTGACCTCGCAGCCTTGGGGTCTTGAGGGCGGCAAGCCGGGTGCTTCGGGCCATTTTACCCTGAACGGGATCCGGAACGGCTTTGAGCGCGCTTCGGTCGATCTGGCACCCGGAGATGTGCTGGAAATCGTCACCCCTGGCGCGGGCGGCTATGGCGATCCGGCCCTGCGCCTGGATGATCTGCGGGCACGCGACCTGCGCGAAAAGCGCTTCGTCTGATCGTTCGAAAAGCTTGACTTGCCCGCCATTCCAACCAATCCCGAAAGGGTGGGTGGATTGGCGGGCAAAACGCCGCCTAGCAGGAGAAGTCCTTGGCCAAACAATCGTCTTCGAATGCCGGACGCGCGGCCGAGATCCTGATCCTTCTGGGGCAGGCTGGGCGGCGCGGCATGGCGCTGGCAGCCTTGGCCGAAGCCACGGATGAGGCGAAATCCTCGGTCCATCGAACACTTGTCGCCTTGGCCGATCACGGACTGGTAGTGCAAAGCGGCAATCGCGGCAACTATCGGCTGGGTGCAGGCACCTATGCGCTTGCCCTGCGCAGCCCCGGCCTGAATGAAATTGTCGCCTCCTATCGTCCCGCCCTGATCGAGATCACCGCCAGCACCCAGCTTTCCACCTATCTGATGGCAAGATCCGGGTTGGAGACGGTCTGTCTGGATTATCAGAACGGCCAGATCGCCGCTCAGCCTTATGTCAGCGGCATTGGCGGGCGGATCCCCTTGGGCGTCGGGGTTTCGGGGTCGTGCATCCTGGCGCAAATGGATGCCCGCAGCCGCGAGCGCTGCCTGTCGCTGAACAAGGACACCCTGGCCGACTGGGGCATTCCCCTCAGTCTGATCGAAGAAGAGGTTGAGAGCTTCAAACTGCATGGCTTCGTGCGCGGCATCCGCCGCAGTGCCGGGATCGAAAGCCTTACCCTCACCGTTCCGCTGGTCGATGATGACTTGCGCGGGATGGAAGCCGCTATTTCTCTGATGGCGCCGCTGAACATGCTGGACGAGGCGGCAGAGCAAAAGGCTGTTGCCACCATGCAGGCGGCGATTGCCGAGGCCCGTCGTCAGGCCGAGATCGCGCCTCGCGCAGAGGGTAGTTAGGTTGTGCGCGCTCCGTTTTGACGCGCCCTTTCCTCCCGCAAGAGGTGCTGCTTGCCCGCTCCGCCCGCTATCTCAGCAACGCCGGGGATTTTCTACCGGCAGAAAGGACATCAGATGACTCGTGTGGCGATGATTTCCGGTGCGTCGCGCGGCATAGGTGCGGCAATCGCCTTGCGCCTGCAGGCGCAAGGCTGGCAGGTCAGTCTTGGCCTGCGACGCCCCGAGGAGGCGCCCGTTTTCGGTCCAGAGGTGCTTGCCTGCCGCTATGATGCCCTTGACCCCGCGTCCGAGCAGCAGTGGATGAAGGAAACGATAGCCCGTTTCGGTCGCTTGGACGGCCTGGTGCTGAATGCCGGCATCCACAGCAGCGCCACCGTGCTGGAGGCAGGCGGCGACGAATTTGACCGGTTGATGGACGTAAATGTAAAATCACCCCTACGGCTTGCCCAACTGGCTTGGCCGCATCTTGGCGAAACCGGGTCCGAAAAGCTGCAGGCTGGGCGGATCGTCCTCATGTCCTCACTTTCTGGCAAAAGGGTGAAATCCGCAGGTTCGGGACTCTATGGCATCTCGAAATTTGCCTTGATGGGGCTGGCGCATGGCCTGCGCCAATGCGGCCGCGATAACCGCATCCGCACTACGGCGATCTGCCCCAGCTTTGTCGCCACCGACATGGCGTCAAGCCTGGCCGCCGACAGCACTGCCCTGACCCAGCCCGAGGATATCGCTTGTATCGTTGCCATGGTGTTGGAACTGCCCTCCACCGCCTCTATCGCCGATATTCCGGTTCATTGGACGGTTGAGGATTGCTACTGACGAGATCACCTATACGGTTTCGGTTTAAGGTGGACCTTCATTGATTCAGTAAGATAACTTTCCACCTCGTTAGCCTGCGCGATGAACAGGATTATCAAACGCCGAACTCACGTATCGGGGACTTGGGTGTTTCAGGTGGGAAGCCTTCAGCACCCGCAAAGGCATCTGTAGGGAGAGCAAACGGTTCGAGGAGCGAACATCCTCACAAGCACGTCTGATAGCCGTCTTGAACTGGCCCCCAATTCGACCGGACACTTGGGCATAACCATGGAGGCTTAGGCATATGCCTAAGCACGTGCTTATGTCAGAGATCGAAATCATCACCGATGGCGGCCGTCGGCGCCGTTGGACTGCCGCCGAGAAGCTGCGGATCGTCGAGGAGACGCTGGATGGACAGGCCAGCATCTCGGTCGTGGCGCGGCGCAATGGCGTGGCGCCAAACCTGTTGTATCGTTGGCGGCGTCTGATGCTGGAAGGGGGAAGCGTCGCGGTGACCGAAGACGACGATGTGACCAGCAATCGCGTGGTTCGCGAGATGGAAAGCCGCATCCGTGAACTTGAGCGCCAGCTTGGCCGCAAGACGCTGGAGGCAGAGATCTTGCGGGAAGCCCTGGACAAGTCACGGGTAAAAAAACCGACCTTGCTCGCGGGGTCGCCATTGAAGGGCGGTTTCCAGTGAAGGCGGTGGCCGAGATGTTGGGGGTTTCCCGCTCCAACCTGGTCAACCGGCTGCAGGGCAAAGCGAAGCCGCGGCGGCGCTACCATAAAGCGCAAGACGCGGCGTTGGTGCCGCTCATCACAGCACTCGTGGCGGCGCGGCCGACCTATGGCTACCGTCGCATCACCGCAATCCTGAACCGCCAACTGCGATCGGAAGGCTTGGCGCCGTGCAATCACAAGCGCACATACAGGATCATGAAAGCACACAACCTGCTGCTGGCCCGCAAGTATTGCGAGCGGCCGCAGCACATCCATGACGGCAAGGTCATCGTGATACGCTCGAACCTCCGCTGGTGTTCAGATGGCTTCGAGTTCGCCTGCTGGAACGGCGACATCGTCCGCGGCGCCTTCATCATTGACGCTCATGATCGCGAGATCATCGCCTGGAGAGCAGTGGTCAATGCCGGGATCAGCGGGTCCGACATCCGCGACATCATGCTCGAAGCCGTGGAGCGGCGGTTCAAGGCACTGCGCGCGCCAGCGACAATCGAGATGCTGACCGACAATGGGCCGCCTTACATCGCAAAGGATACCCAGATCTTCGCCCGTCAACTCGGGCTGAAGCCCTGCTTCACGCCGATCCGCAGCCCGCAGAGCAACGGCATCTCGGAGGCATTCGTGAAGACGCTCAAGCGCGACTATGTTCAGGTGACGCCGCTGCCGAATGCCCAGACTGGGCTTGAGTTGATCGGAAGCTGGATCGAGGATTACAACGACAACCACCCGCACTCAGGTTTGAAGATGCGCTCGCCCCGCGAGTTCATTGCAGCCCAAATCGCAACAGCCTGAGTGTCCGGTGAAATGGGGGCAAGACCACGTCTATACTTATCCAGCGTAGATGTTCTTACCTACGCTGGACCTGAACGGGTATTATGGAGCAACTAACGGGGTATCTGTGGGCGAACCTTGCAGCACATCGCCTCTATGATCCTATGACCAAAGGGAGATCCACTAATTAGCTTGGTGTTTGTGTCACAAATTTAGTAACTAGATAGGCATCGATTGCCTCAGAGCCACCCTCGGTACCGTAGCCGGATTCGCGTACACCGCCAAAAGGCACCTCAGGTAAAGCCAGTCCCAAGTGATTGATAGACATCATACCAGCTTCAATCTCTTCCCCGAGCCTCTGCATTGCCTCAGCCGAGCGGGTAAACGCGTAAGAGGCAAGACCGAATGGCAGGCGGTTTGCCTCAGTGATAGCCTCATCCAATGTGGCGAAGCGGTTGACTATGGCTATTGGTCCGAACGGCTCCTCATGCATAATCCGGGCCGACAATGGCACCTCAGCCAAAACCGTAGGTGCAAAGAAGTTTCCGCTATTGCCAATCCGTTCGCCCCCAGTAACTAACCGCGCGCCCTGGTCCACCGCATCCCCGACCAGCGCTTGCAATGCTGTTACTCGACGTTCATTAGCTAACGGCCCCATCTGAACTTCTTGTTCAAATCCGCTGCCAACCTTGGCACCAGCCATTACTGCGCTGAAGTCGTGCAGGAAGGGCTCAAATGCATCCTTTTGAATCAGAAATCGTGTTGGTGAAACGCACACCTGTCCTGCATTACGCAGCTTGCTGGCGGCCATGACCTTGGCCGCACGGGAGACATCAGCATCCTCGCAAACAATGACGGGCGCATGTCCCCCAAGTTCCATGGTGGCACGCTTCATGTGCCGACCTGCCAAAGCCGCAAGATGCTTTCCGACGGATGTTGATCCGGTGAAGGAAATCTTACGGATGCCGGGATGTGCGATCAGATACTCTGAAATTTCTGCTGGCACGCCGTAGACAAGATTGACTACGCCTGCAGGAACACCGGCATCGGCAAAGACGCGGATCAGTTCGGCGGGCGAAGCCGGGGTTTCCTCTGGTGCCTTGACAACGATCGAACAGCCGGCGGCCAGAGCTCCCGAAAGCTTGCGGACCACCTGATTGATCGGAAAATTCCACGGCGTGAAGGCAGCCACTGGTCCAACAGGCAGTTTCAGCACCATCTGCGTGACCGCGTTTGACCTCGACGGAATGATTTGGCCATAGGCGCGGCGGCCTTCCTCAGCAAACCACTCGATGATGTCGGCGGCTGCCAAAATCTCGCCTTTGGCCTCGTTGAGGGGCTTGCCCTGTTCGCGGGTCATGATTGCGGCAATTCCGTCGGCTCGGTCTCGCAGCAGATCGGCCGCCTTGCGCATGAGGCGGTAGCGATCAAAGACGCCTGTCCTGCTCCAGATCTTGAAGCCGCGTTCGGCCGCAGCCACTGCATCAGTGAGATCGGCGACCTCAGCATGTGCGACTTTGCCGATCACGTCGCCATTGGACGGATCAGTCACCTCAATGATGCGGCCGCCCTTGGCTTGGCGCCATCCGCCGTCGATGAACAGCAGCGTGTCAGGATATTCGGAGGTCATGAGGTTCCTTTCGTGCAGACGAAATCATGGACGGGGGGCATAGCCCAACGCCGCGGAAATCGCCCGCGCTGCGGCGACTACATGAGGTGCGATCTCTTTTAGCTGTTTGCGCTTGATACGAGAATCTGGTCCGGACATGCCAATGGCGCCCGCCAGTTCTCCCGATCTGTTGAGGATGGCACAGGCGCAAGCCGCGATACCGTCGCGCCATTCACCTTCCGATACGAGAGCATAACCCTGCTCCCGTGCAAGACGGATATCCTGTCGCAGTTCAGCTACACTCGTCCGCGTAGTGTCCGTATAGCGCACCATATGGCCATCAAAACGGTCTAGATATTCATCTGGCATGTAGGCCAACATCGCCTTGCCAGTGGCAACTGTATAGGCCGGTGCTCGGGCACCGACGCTGGTATGGGCCCGAATGTGATGGGCGCTTTCGATCTTGTCCAGATAAATGACTTCCACACCTTCCAGCATCGACAAATGCACCGTCTCTCCCGTCTGTTCGGCAAGCCGGATCATGGCCGAGCGGGCTACCTGGGTCAGATCCATGCGCCGGATGACATTATTCCCAAGTTCCCAAATCCGGGTCGTCAGCACATAGTGATTCTGTGGCGGCACCTGGCGAACATAACCCTGGGAAACCAAGGTCGCGAGCAAACGGTGCACGTTGCTTTTCGTCAGTTCCAAATCACTGGCCAGTTCTGTTATGCCGCGAGGCTGGTCACTTAACGCAAGCGCCTCTATCAACCGCAAACCCTTGATGAATGACTTGTCCATAGAGTCTGGTCTTTCTTTGCAGTCGCGGGCCGGTTGGCCCGCAATAAGGTTCATTCAAAGGCTGGAGCCGTTGCAAACAAGTTGGCTTGGAGGTCAACCGGCCAACAGCGAGTTCAGACGCTCTTGACCATGTTCTTCATTGGTAGTCGTCCCCTGCCCCGATGCTGCACCCCAATAGTTGGGATCCCATTCGATTGCCTTGGCAAGGTTCTCGGGGTTGTTGGCCCAGTACTTGCTAATTTCCGGGTCGGCCTGTTCGAACACCAGGGGCGAGGGCAGTGCGACTGGATAGGTCGAGGTCAATTCTGCTGCGCGCTCAGCCTCCAAACGCCAAGAAAGCAGCTTCAGTGCGTTGTCATAGTTCGGGGCGTCCTTCGGAATGGCAAAGAAGTCGTAATACACGAAACCTTGATTCCATTCGACATCCAGTGGCGCACCTTCAAGAGCAAGGATCGAGGACGATCCGGTGTAGGCCATGCACATGTCAGCCTCACCATCCAGCAGCAGTTGCGGGGCCTGAGCAGAGGTCGTCCACCACTTCGACACATGTGGCTTGATCTCTTCGATCTTCTTCAGCGCACGGTCCATGTCTATGGGGTAAAGATCCTCCTTGGCTACCCCATCTGCCATGAGCGCCGCCTCCATGACGAACCGCGGCCACGCAGGCAGGCAGCGTTTGCCCGGAAACTTCTCCACATCCCAGAAATCAGCCCAACTTGCGGGCTGGGCCTCGGCATAGACATCCGTGTTATAGACCATAGCAACACCGATAACCTGCAATGCCACCCCTTTGGGTCGCTTCAGGTTGTCCGGCATTGTGGCCAGGGTCTTCTGCGCGCCTTCCGACAACCTGGCATAGTCGATGTCCGCCAAGCAGCAGTCACCTAGCAGCTTGGTTTCCTGGTCGAAGATGAAGGTCAGATCCCATTCAGTCTTGCCCGCCTCGACCTGAGCCTTGATACGGGGGCCTGATCGCGCCTCTTGCACGGTCACCACGTCGATACCAGTTTCTTCTTCAAAGGGATCATACATGACTTCACGAAGCGCGTCGCCGTAGGCGCCGCCCGGATCCTGCATGACCACTTCGCCCTCCGCCAGCGCAGCGCCAGGCAAAAGCGCGGCCATCGCTAACGCCGATACCATCCCCGTCATTTTGTTCATACGCAACATTCTATCCTCCTCCATTGAATTTTCGTGATTCAGGCGGCTCGTCCCCTGGTCAGCACGGGCCGGGCTAGGATGATTCCACCCACGACCAGCAGCACTTCCAGCGTCGAAACGACGGCCAGGACCGGGTTCAGCTGATAGTTGATGTCTGCCCATAACATTAGCGGCAGGGTCTTCATGCGAGGGCTGGAGAGAAACAGCGACAATACCAGCTCGTCGAACGAATGCAGAAAAGCAAAGAACACGGCGGCTGCCAGCCCGGGCGCGATGGCGGGCAGGGTTACAGTGCGAAACACCGTCAGCGGCGATGCGCCATGGACGGCAGCGCCCTGCTCCAAACGCTGGTCCACCGCCTGCAACGACGCTGCGACGATCACAACGACGATCGGGATGCCACCTATGGCGTGGGCGGCAGCAAGGCCTAGATAGGTTCCCACTAGCCCCAGATGAAGGAACAGCGCGTAGAGCGACAGGCCCAGAACGACGGGCGGTACGATCATCGGGCTGACCAGCAGCAGCATCAAGGCGGACTTGTAGCGGATGTTGCTGCGCACGATCCCCATGGCGGCCGTAGCACCCAGAAAGACCGAAATCACGGCCGACAGCGACGCAATACCTACCGAGTTCCAGAATGCCGCCATCCAGTTGCTGTCTGAGAAGAATTTGTCGTACCAGCGCAGCGACCAGTCGGGTGGCGGAAAGGTCAGATAGCTAGCCTTGCTAAACGAGATCACCATAACGACGATAATTGGCACGACCAGCGTGGCGATCACGAACCCACCCATGATGCGCACAGTCCAGTGCCCCCACCCGGCAGGCAGTTGCCCCATCAGGCGCAGCAGCGGCCAACCAATCAGATCGGCAAGTATCATGGCCGGTCCGCGACGCTGCTGACGCGTGCGGTTCACCAGTGTGCTATTAGACTGGGCCGCTCCGCCACCTAGCTTGTTGCCGCCCCAGATGAACTCGAACCCCATGATGCGGCCTGCGATACCCACCGCGATTAGCGTAATGACCAGCAGAACAACCGCTAAGGCCTGCAGGAATCCCTCGCCGGTGATGGAATCGGCCTGCTGGGTAATATGCATGGCGAACATTTGGTCGCCCGGGCCGCCCAGCAGCGTCGGCGTGATGAAAAAGCCCAACCCAGCCACGAAGACCAACAAGAAGCCCGCGCCGATCCCCGGCAAAGTGAGGGGCAGCAGGACGCGCCAGAATACCGCCAGCGGCCCCGCCCCCGAGGCCAACGCAGCGCGTGTTAGACTGTGATCCAGCCGGGCAACCGAGGCATAAATCGTCAAGACCATCAGCGGCAGCAGCACCGCCGTCATGGCTAGCAGGACGGACCCCCGATTGAACAGCAGCGCGAGCGGCGTGTCGATCAGGCCCAGTGTCTGCAGCAGCTTGTTAATCGGACCATTGCGACCCAGCAGCACCATCCAGGCATAGGTTCGGATCAGGATCGCAATAAAATAGGGAAGGATGACCGCAACAGCGATCAGCATCTGCACGATGCCCCGCGTACTGTGAATCAGCAGCGCTGTTGGATAGCCCAGCAGGACACACAAGCAAGCGACCGTGAACGCGATCTGCATGGTCCGCAACAGCGATTCCCAATAAAGCGGGATGGAAAACACCCGCTCAAAGTGGGTAAGCCATGTGGGCCCTGACATGCTGACCCGGAATAGGTCGATCAGCGGCAACAGGTAGATAACGGACAGAAACAGCACCGCCGGTACCAGCAGCAGCACTGGAGATCTCAGCCGCTGCGCCAACCCGGATCGTTCAGTCAGAGCAAGGTTTATATCGCTCATGACAAAACCCAGCTCTCGCCCGCGCCCCAGCTGATATGGAGGCGCGTGCCAACCGGCGGCAGGTCACGCGCCGCGATGTCGGGGCAGCGGATCAGAAGGGTCTGCCCGTCGTCCAGCACAACCTCGATGCGCAGCAACTCGCCCAAGAACAGGGCAGAGGTAACAGTCGCGGGCAGGCTGCAAGGGACCGGTCCATCATGTAAGGCAATCCGCTCGGGACGGACTAGCACGGTGGCCTTGTCCCCCTGGACGCCATTGCGCGACTCCGCCTCGAAAATGTGTCCGCCGGGTGTGCGCAGTGTCACCATCCGTCCGTTGCGGCCTACCACCTGCGTGTCGATTAGGTTGCTTTCCCCAACAAACCCCGCGACAAAACGGCTTTGCGGACGGCGATAAATTTCGGCCGGTCGGGCGACCTGGACGATGTGGCCTGCATCCATCACCGCGATCCGGTCGGACATGGTCAGCGCTTCGGACTGATCATGGGTCACAAACAGGATTGTGCTGCCGATGGTCTGGTGCAGGTCGCGGATCTCGATCTGAATCGACTCGCGGAGACGGCGATCCAACGCGCTCAGAGGTTCATCCATCAGCACGACGCGTGGACGCATTACGATAGCACGGGCTATCGCCACGCGCTGCTGCTGTCCGCCTGACATCTGCGCAGGCAGCTTGGCCGCATGTTCGGATAGGCGCATCATTTCCAGCGTTTCTGCTACGCGGCGGTCGGTTGTTGCACGATCCATGCGCGCCATGCGCATCGGAAAGCCCACGTTCTGCGCCACCGTCATGTTCGGAAACAGCGCATAGCTTTGGAACACCATTCCAAAGCCGCGACGATGGGTTGGAACGTTCTGGATGGGGGCGCCATCGACAAGAATCTGCCCTCCATCAATGGTCTGGAACCCCGCGAGCAGGTTCAACAAGGTCGTCTTGCCGCTGCCCGAAGGGCCAAGCAACGTGATGAATTCACCGGGTTCGATATCCAGGCTGATGCGGTCTGCGGCCACAAAGGCGCCATACTTTTTAACAACATCACGGATCGCGATGCCCGCGCCGATCGTATCCGGTGAACGTATGGTCTCGGCCGCTGCTGTTACTGGCTTACCGAGACGCATTTCGCGCCGCGCCATTGTCTCCGCCATAGGCCCTCCTCGTTCCACATTATAGAACGTCATTCTGTATATTATAATTCAGCGTATCTTTGGTCTGTCAAGAAAATCTGTCGAGGCGCCTTTTTTCTCTGAACTCAGACGAATTGACTTGCTTATAAAACTAGTCCTATGCTTAATTTAGAACGCTGTTCTACTATACAGAACATTCGAGTAGGGAGCTCCGGAGACGCCATGGCAGACCAATTGCATTCTATGGTCGCCCGAATCCGTTCCGGGATGTCGGTTGCTCTGCCGGTCGATTACGCGGGTGTTTCCATGGCGATGACGCGACCATTGATTGATCATGGCGCAGGCGAACTGCATCTGATCTGCGTCCCGACTGGAGGCTTGCAGGTCGATCAGCTGATTGGCGCCAGATTGGTTCGAAAGGTTGAGACGAGCGCCGTCTCATTGGGCGAAGCCGGTGGCGCACCGCGCTTCAACCAAGCTGTTCGCGAAGGCCGTATTGACGTCCTGGACGCAACCTGTCCCGCCATCCATGCCGGACTGATGGCTGCGCAGAAAGGCGTGCCGTTTATGCCGATGCGGGGGTTGATCGGTTCGGATGTGCTGGCGAACCGCGCCGATTGGCAGCTAATTGATAATCCCTTCGGAAAGGACGATCCCATCGCCCTTATCCCGGCAATTCGTCCCGACGTGGCGATCTTTCACGCCCCGGTGGCCGACCGGCAGGGAAACGTCTGGATCGGCCGGAGACGGGAACTGGCCGCCATGGCGTATGCCGCGACCGAAACACTGGTCACGGTCGAGCGCGTCGTGGAGCATAGCCTACTGGCCGACGAGACGACGGCCGCCGGCACCCTGCCTGCGCTTTACGTGACTGCGGTGGCAATAGCGCCGCGCGGTGCCTGGCCTTATGGGCTTTGGGGCGAGTATCCCACCGACACGGCCGAACTGAGCCGGTATGCCGCAGCAGCCCGCACGGATCAGGGCTTCGCCGAATATATGGCTTATGAGGTTCCGGCATGACCGTCCTACCTCGAGAAATTTTAGTCTGCGCCATCGCGCGCCTGCTCCATGGAGTGAGTCATGTGGCAGTTGGGGCATCCTCGCCCATGCCTGCCGCCGGCTCGATGCTGCGCCGGGCCCTTGATGACGGGCAACGGCAAGTGCGGCTGTCGATCCTCGGATCGGTCGAGCATAACTTTTTCACCAACGGTTCGGCCGAACTGTTCGACTGCGCCGGCCAAGGGCGGCTGGACGCCTTTTTCCTAGGGGGCGGGCAGATCGATGGCCACGCCAACGTTAACCTTGTCGGCACCGGAGAGTATCCACACAGCAAGGTGCGCTGGCCTGGGTCATTCGGATCATCCTATCTGTATTATATGGTCCCCCGAGTGATCCTGTTTCGAGAGGAACATTCCCCGCGCGTGTTCGTGAACAAAGTGGATTTCATCAGCGCCCCGGGTATCAGCGACCCTGAGGTCCATCGCCCCGGCGGCCCAGTGGCGTTGCTGACGGGCAAGGCGTTGTTCACCTTCGACAAGGCGCGGCCCGGATTCGTTTTGGAAAGTATCCACCCTGGCCATAATCTTGGCGACATCCGGACGGCAACCGGGTTTGCCTTCGCCCATGCCGATGAACCTGCCATCACGCTAATTCCCGATGCTGCAACGCTGTCGCTGCTGCGTGGCCGGGTTCTAGACGAGCTGGCTGAAAGCTATCCCGCCTTTGCCGCCGAATGGCGCAGCGATCTGGCGACCAAGACCTCTGAAAGGGCGACCGCATGATCAACATCGGCTCACTGGCCAATCTAAAAGTGATCGATGCCAGCCGGGTGCTGGGGGGACCTTATGCCGGGCAAGTTCTGGCGGACCACGGCGCGGACGTCATCAAGCTGGAGCCTCCTGCCGGTGACGAAACCCGGGGCTGGGGGCCGCCGTTCCTGGACGATGCGGCCAGCTATTTTCTGGGACTGAACCGCAACAAGCGCGGCATCGCCGTGGACCTGTCCCATGACATGGGCCGCGAATTGCTGTTGGCGTTGCTGGATGACGCCGATGTCCTGATCGAGAACTTCAAGACCGGCACCATGGAACGTTGGGGCCTTGGCCATGAGGAGTTGTCGCGCCGTTTTCCGCGGCTGATCCATTGTCGCGTGTCTGGCTTCGGCGCTGACGGGCCGATGGGGGGCCTGCCCGGCTATGACGCCGCCATTCAGGCCCTATGCGGCATCATGAGCGTGAATGGGGAGCAGGGCGGCCAGCCATTGCGCGTGGGCCTGCCCGTGGTGGACATGGTGACGGGCCTGAATGCGGTGATCGGCATCCTGATGGCGCTGAACGAACGCAACACCAGCGGCAAGGGCCAGTTCGTGGAGGCTAGCCTTTATGACTGCGGGGTGTCTCTGCTGCATCCGCATCTGCCGAACTACTATCTGTCGGGCAAGGTGGCCGAGCCTTCGGGCAATGCCCATCCGAACATCTGCCCCTATGACACCTTCGCCACAGGGACCGATCCGATCTTTCTGGCTGTCGGGAACAACCGCCAGTTTGCCACGCTTTGCGCGATCGTGGGGCGTCCCGATCTACCCGAAGATTCGCACTTTGTCAGCAACAGCCAGCGAAACCTGAACCGAGATGCCCTGAAGCAGCACCTTGAAGCTGCCCTGGCAACATTCGATTGCGCTGACCTGTCCGATCGGCTGATCAAGGCGGGCGTGCCCTGTGGCGCGGTGCGCAGCATCGACCAGGTGATCGCAGATCCTCATACTATCCATCGCGAAATGGTCGTGGACATCGGCGAATATCGCGGCACCGGCAGCCCGATCAAGCTGTCGCGCACCCCGGCTAGCTACCGCCGCGCGCCCCCTGCATTCGCCCAGCACAGCGCCGAAGTCATGGCCGAACATGCCCTGGACACCGACCGTTACCAGGACGTGCTCCCGGGCCTGACCTCCGAACCCCAAGGTAAGAGACAAGCATGACGGACGCACTGACCATTGGCATAATCGGGGACGGCTTCATGCAGCCGTCTTTCTTCGAGGCCGCACTGCGCAACACGCTGCGGGGTCGCGATCTGAATATCCGCAGCATGGAAATAGATTGGCCGCTGCGACTGAAATCAACCAAATACGATCCGACGCTGCCGGTCGGGGAATTCGTCGGCCGTCCAGAGGATTATTTTGGCTTCCTCGGTGATTTGGACATTCTGATCACGCATCTGGCGCCGATCACGACAGACAGCCTTGAACATGCCCCGCGCTTGAAGGCGATCGCAGTATCACGCGGCGGCCCTGTGAACATCGAGATGGCAGCGGCCCGTGCGCGCGGTATTCCGGTGGTCAACACCCCAGGACGCAATGCTTCGGCGGTGGCGGAATTCACGGTCGCGTCGCTTTTGGCGGAAACCCGCAACCTGATCCGGGGCCATCAAAGCGTGGCCAACGGCAAGTTCGTGCGCGACTTTTATCATTACGCCAATACCGGCCCGGAACTGTGCGAACTGACTGTGGGCATTGTGGGATTTGGTGATATCGGGACACGGGTGGCGCGTCTGTTGCAGCCGTTCGGCTGCCGCATCCTGATCTATGACCCGTTTAAGGAACTGACCGATGCCGAAAAGGCCGCCGGTTTTGAAAAGGCTGATCTGGACGACCTGATGGTCCGCGCAGATGTGGTGACCTTGCATCCCCGAGTGACGCCGGAAACCAAGGGCATGATCTCGCGCCAGCGGATCGCGATGATGAAGCCGGGCGGCTATATTGTGAATACCACGCGCGGTCAGGTGCTGGATTACGCGGCGCTGTATGATGCCTTGGTGTCGGGCCAGTTGAAGGGTGCCGCACTTGACACGTTCGAGCCCGAACCGCCGCCGCCAGACTGGCCGCTGCTGAAGCTGTCCAATGTCACCTTGTCGCCCCATATTGCAGGCGCTTCGCGCTATTCGGCCATCAAGGCCGCGAATATGATCGCTGGCGACATAGCGCTGATCCTTGCCGGCAAGCCGCCGCTCTATCCTTGTAAATGAGGCTCCAATGACTAACGAAGAACGCGCGCTGCGCAGCGAAGTAATTGAATCCTGCCGCAGCATGAACCGCCTGGGCATCAACAAGGGAACCTCGGGCAATATCAGCGTCCGTTACGGTGACGGCTTTCTGATCTCGCCCACAGGAATTCCCTATGACAAGCTGCAGCCCGAACATGTCGTGGCGATGAACTGGGACGCCACCTACGAAGGCGAGGTTCAGCCCTCGTCGGAATGGCGCTTTCACCGCGATATTCTGAAGGCGCGACCCGATCTGAACGCCGTAGTCCATACCCATTCTACCCATGCCACGGCCCTGTCGATCCTGGGACGCGACATTCCCGCGATTCACTACGTCATCGCCGCCGCTGGCGGCAGCACGATCCGCTGCGCCCCATACGAACTGTTCGGAACGCAGGAATTGGCCGACCAGGTGATCGTCGCGCTAAAGGACCGGCGTGCCTGCCTTATGGCCCATCACGGCGTCATCGCCGCACATGTGAATATCGCCCGTGCCCTGGCCCTGGCCGTCACGGTCGAGGAACTGGCCAAGCAGTATCTGCTGTGCCTGCCCCTAGGCGAGCCGCCGGCACTATCTGATGAACAGATCGCTGAGGTTTTGGTCAAGTTCAAGACCTACGGCCAGCAAAGCAGTGCCGCGCTGGAAGGACTAAGGCAAGCGTCCTGAACAATGGCACCCGTCCTTCTCTGTCTTGATTCCGGGACGACCTCTGTCAAGGCAGCGGCCTTCGACGGGCATGGCCGCCTGCTGGCTGGCGCCGAGCGGCCGAACGGTGCACTACACCGCGACGGGCTGCGGGTTGAGCAGGACATGGACCTGACGCGTGACGAGGCACTGGCGGTGCTGCGCGACTGTGCGGCACAGGTAACGGAACCGATCACCGGGTTGATCGTCACAGGGCAAGGCGATGGCCTTTGGTCTGTAGATAGTACAGGTAAGCCGGTCGGGCGGGCGCTGACATGGCTGGACGGTCGCGCACGCGGGCTGGTGGCCGGAATGGCGCAGGCGCTTGATACGGTGCAGGCAGCGACCGGGTCGCGGCCGACTGCTGCCTCGGCCAGCCTGCAACTCCTGTGGGTGCAGCGGAACGATCCTGCTCGGCATGTCCGCATCGCCCATGCTCTGCGGCTGAAGGAATGGCTTTTCCTGTCCCTGACTGGTCGCCTGCTTGCCGAACCGACCGCACTGCTGCCGGTCTGGGGAGACTGGCGCAGCGGCGCGCTGGCGACAGAGGTGCCGTACATCCTGGGCCTGTCACGCGGGCTGGAGCTTCTGCCTGAACTCGTGCCGATGGGCGCGGCACGGGCGGGGCTATCGGCAACTGCCGCGCAAGCCACTGGCCTGCCGCAAGGTTTGCCTGTGCTGATCGGTCCGGGCGATGTGCAGGCCACATTGATCGGTCTTGGCCTCGGCAGCCGACAGGGCGTCGCTCGCGCTTCGATCTTTGGAACGAGCGCAATCCATGCCTGCCTAGTGGACGAACCCGCAACCATGCCGCAGGCACCAGCGGGCGCAATGATTCAACAGTTTGCGCTGCAACCCGGCTACCTGTGCTTTCATCCCTGCTTCAATGGCGCCAGCGTGTTACATCACCTGTCGCGCCGCTTCGCGGACCTTCCCGCAGCACCTGAGCCCCAATATTCTTCATTGATCCTGCACCCCTTTCTTGAGCCCGGCGGAGAACGTGCGCCGTGGACCGACCCCTTCGCTACCGGCGCGCTGTTCGGACTGAACGCTGCAACCACTTCGGCCCAGATTGCCTGGGCGGGACGCGAGGCGCTGGCCTTTGTCACCCACGCCAGCCACGCCATGATGAGGGCGCCGGAGGGCGCCTTGTCTCTTGGTGGTGGGCTTGCTGGGGATAAGCATTTCGCGCAATTTGTGGCCACGCTGACTGGCTGTACGGTGCAGCGCAGCCCCGGCATACACGCAGGACTTCGCGGGCTTGCCGCCGTCGCCGCGCGCTTTCTTCTGAATGCCCCCGACTACGCTGTCTGGATCGGCAGCCCGCAGCAGAGTATTGCACCCGCTACTGGCCCTATCGCAGCCTATGCTGATCACAAATATCGCTTGTTTTCGGCGCTGATCGAAGCTGCGGCCCCGTTCTGGGCCGGACTTTCGGATCTTGGCGCCGAGGCCGAACGACTGATGGAGATCCCATGAACGGCGCTGACCTTCTGTGTGAAACCCTGCTGGCAAACGGCATCGACACCTGTTTCGCCAATCCCGGCACATCAGAGATGCATTTCGTTGCCGCCTTGGACCGCCAGCCCAGGATGCGCTGCGTTCTGGGCCTGTTCGAGGGCGTAGTGACCGGCGCTGCCGACGGGTACGCCCGCATGGCGGAAAAACCCGCCGCGACGCTGCTGCACCTGGGTCCGGGTCTGGCGAACGGTCTGGCAAACCTGCACAACGCGCGAAGGGCCCATTCACCCATTATCAATGTGGTGGGCGATCATGCCACCTATCATCTGCAATATGATGCACCGCTGACTAGCGATATCGACAGCCTCGCCCGGCCGATGTCGCGTTGGGTTGGTCGTGCCGAGTCTGCAGATGCCGTCGGAGACCGCACAGCGGAGGCCATCGCCGCAGCAAGGACGGGTGCAGGTAGCATCGCCACGCTGATCCTGCATGCTGACGCGGCATGGACACAAACTCTCGCTCCGGTGCCCGCCGTGGTGGTTCCCCCCGCTTCCGCGGCGCCAGAACCGGCCCGCATCCGCGCAGCGGCCGATGCGCTGCGAAACGGCAAGCAGACGGTGATCCTTGTCACCGGTCGCGCCCTGCGCGCGGCTCAGACCGACGTTCTGGACCGCATCGCCCAGAAAACCGGCGCCCGGATCATTGCGCAGCAGGCCAATGGCCGCATGCAGCGTGGCGCAGGCCGTGTCGCCTTGGATCGCGTGCCCTATGTCATCGATCAGGCTCTGGCGGCTTTTGCGGAAACTGAACAGCTGCTCCTGATCGGTGCCAAGGCCCCGGTCGGCTTCTTCGCCTACCCGGGCAAGCCAAGCAGCATGCTGCCGGAGGGCTGCCGCGTGATCGAGATGGCGGGCGCCGACGACGACCTGCCCGCAACCATCGCCGCCCTGGCACAGGAAGTCGGCATGACGCCCGCCGCGCGGGTAGCGGATCGCGCCGCGCCCAACATGCCGTCCGGTGCGCTGACGCCAGATGCTGTTGCCATTGCCTTGGCGCATCTGATGCCCGAAGGCGCTGTCGTCTGCGACGAATCGGTGACCTCGGGCCGGGATTTCTTCCGCTCCACCCATGGCGCAGCGCCTCATGACTTCCTGCAACTGACCGGGGGGGCCATTGGTGCGGGCATTCCCATGGCGACTGGCGCCGCCGTGGCCTGCCCAGACCGCAAGGTAATCGGCCTGCAAGCCGACGGCAGCGGCATGTATACCGTCCAGGGCCTATGGACGCAGGCACGCGAGCGGCTGGACGTGGTGACCATCGTCTTTGCTAACCGCCTCTACAAGATCCTACAGGGAGAGTTGCGAAATGTCGGCGCGGGCGCTCCTGGCGAGAACGCCCGGCGGATGCTGGACCTTGACGATCCGGCGCTCGACTGGGTTCGGATTGCGAACGGAATGGGGGTCGAAGCGGCGCGCGCCGACACCGCCGAAAGTTTCTTCGACTTGCTGCGCACCGCCTTGTCTCGCAAGGGACCGTTCCTGATCGAAGCCGTGCTTTAGGGGAAATCCATGATCCACCGTATTCCGCATTGCAGCCATTGGGGCGCCTATACGATCCTGGTCGAAGATGGCGGCATTGTCGGCGTCGAGCCTTTTGCCGACGACCCTGCTCCCTCACCTGTGATCCATTCGATTGTAGAATGGGCAAAGCCTGACCGCCGGGTGCTGCGCCCGATGGTTCGCGAGGGGTGGCTGGCGAAGCGTGAGCACAGCGATCGGAACGGGCGCGGATCCGAACGCTTCCTGTCGGTGCCCTGGGACGAGGCGCTGGACCTGGTCGCCGGGGAAATCAGCCGCGTCGCCAGCACGCATGGGAATGAGGCGATCTTTGCTGGCAGCTACGGCTGGACATCCTGCGGACGTTTTCATCACGCGTCTTCGCTATTGAAGCGCATGCTCAACCTGGTTGGCGGCTATACGGGCCATGTCGATACTTATTCCATCGCCGCCGGACCGGTGATTCTGCGTCATGTGCTGGGCGATGACCGCGCCTGCGGCGGCCAGTCCAACACGCTGGACGACATCGCTGAAAATACCGAAACACTTGTGGTCTTTGGCGCCATGTCGCCCCGCACCGCGCAAAGCGAGGCCGGCGGCATCGCCGGGCATTACCTTGAAGGCTACCTGCGCCGGATCGCGGAACGCGGGGTGCGGGTGGTCCATGTCTCGCCGCTGCGCGACGATTTGCCGGACTGGGTCGGGGCGGAGTGGTGGCCGATAAGGCCCAATACCGACACGGCGCTGATGCTGGGTCTTGCGGGCGAAATCGTGGCGGCTGGGCGCCACGACACCGACTTCCTGGCCCGCTGCACCAGCGGGTCCGAAGAGTTCCTTGCCTATCTTCGTGGCGATGCCGGTGGTCAGCGCAAGGACGCTGCATGGGCATCGGCCATCACCGGGCTGCCCGCTGATGCCATTCGCGCGCTGGCGGCACAGATCGCGGGAACCCGCAGCATGCTGACAGTCAGCTGGGCCCTGCAACGCGCCCATCATGGCGAACAGCCCTTCTGGGCTGCCTTGGGGCTGGCAGCCGTTACGGGCCAGGTCGGCCTGCCGGGCGGCGGCGTGGGCTATGGCTATGGCTCTCTGGGCGGCGTCGGGGCGCCTTTTGCGGTGGGCAGGTCTCCCGGCATGTCGCAAGGCGTGAAGCCCATAGACAGCTTCATTCCGGTCGCCCGGATCAGCGACATGCTGCTGAACCCGGGGGCGCCCTTCACGTATCAGGGCGAAGCGCGGACCTATCCGGATACGCGGCTGGTCTATTGGGCGGGCGGCAATCCCTTCCATCATCACCAGGACCTGAACCGCTTGGCCGAGGCATGGACCCGCCCCGAAACCATCATCGTGCAGGACCCGATGTGGACCGCAACCGCGCGACGGGCAGACATCGTTCTGCCTGCCTCGACCTCGATCGAGCGCAACGACCTGGCCGGGAACAAGCGCTGCGACATGATCCTGGCAATGCGGCAGGCCATTGCGCCCTTGGGCCAGTCGCGCGCGGATTTCGACATTTTCGATGCGCTTTCTCAGAGACTTGGCGTGGGTCCAGCCTTCAGCGAGGGCCGCGATGAGATGGCCTGGATCCGGCATCTTTACAATGAAAGCCGCAGTCATGCCTTGGGCGCTCATGGCTTCCTGATGCCGGACTTTGAAACCTTCTGGGAGCGCGGGCATGCGCCAGTGCCGGTGCAGCGCAACCACGTCTATCTGGCGCGTTTCCGCGACGATCCGGCCCGCCATGCGCTTGATACCGAAACCGGGCTCATTGTGCTGGGCAGCAGGACGCTGGCGCGGCTGGCCCATGACGACTGCCCCTCACACCCCGCATGGATGGCTCCTGCCGAATGGCTGGGAGGTGCGGCGCCAGGCGAACTGCATTTGATCTCGCACCAACCGCAGGGTCGGCTGCACAGCCAGCTGGAAACCGGCGCAGCCAGCATGGCGGATAAGCGCCACGGCCGCGAGCAATTGCGCCTGAATGCAGCGGATGCACAGGCGCGCGGCATTGCCGACGGAACAACGGTGCGGCTCTGGAACATGCGGGGCGCCTGCCTTGCCACTGCCTGTATCAGCGCTGACACCGCACCGGGCGTGGCGGTCTTGCCGACCGGCGCATGGTTTACGCCTGTCGCGGACGGACCCGAAGTTTCTGGTAACCCGAATGTGCTCACACTGGACATAGGCAGTTCGGCCTTTGGACAGGGCTGTGCCGCCCATACCTGCCTGATCCGGGTCGCGCCCTATGCCGGCGATAACCGCGACCCGATCCAGACCTATGAAGCGCAACTGGCAGACATGCTGCCTGCTCTGGAGGAAACACCATGACCGACACTACTGAAGCTCCTGTCAGCCGCTTCGCCGTCCCTCGTCTGGCCGACATGCCCGAGGACATCCGCACCCGTATCGAAGAGGTCCAAGAGAAATCGGGCTTCATCCCCAACGTGTTCCTGACCCTGGCCCACCGGCCCGATGAATTCCGCGCCTTCTTTGCCTATCACGACGCCCTGATGGATCGGCCCGGCAACCTGACCAAGGCCGAGCGCGAGATGATCGTGGTCGCCACCTCGACCATGAACCAATGCCAGTACTGCGTCATCGCCCATGGTGCGATCCTGCGCATCCGGGCCAAGAACCCGCTTGTCGCCGACCAGGTGGCAATCAACTATCGCAAGGCCGACATCACGCCTCGGCAAAAGGCGATGCTGGATTTCGCGATGCAGGTTTCAGCGCGTGCGCAAGAAGTCGGTGAGGACGATTTCGAATTGCTGCGCGGTCATGGGTTCGACGACAGCGACATCTGGGATATTGCAGCTATCTCTGCCTTCTTCGGCATGTCGAACCGGCTGGCGAACGTGACCAGCATGCGGCCCAATGACGAATTCTACACGATGGGACGATAACATGGCACAGGGTTACAAGCAGATGCTGGCGGATGCCGATGCCGTGGTGCAATCGGTTTCTGTCGATCAGGCTGCGGCGATGAAGACCAATCCGCAGGTGATCATGGTCGACATTCGTGACCCGCGCGAGCTTGAGCGTGAGGGCATGATCCCCCAGGCGTTCCACGCCCCGCGCGGGATGCTGGAATTCTGGATCGATCCCGAAAGCCCCTATCACAAGTCTCGCTTCGCCGAGGGCAAAACCTATGTCTTCTACTGCGCCTCGGGCTGGCGCTCGCTTCTTGCAGCGAGGCTGGCCCAGGACATGGGACTGGAGGCTCGTTCGCTGCGGGGCGGCTTCGGCGAATGGCGCAAGTCCGGCCAGCCGGTCGCCGAATATCCCGCCAGGCGCTGAACGCCGGACTTGAAAGGGGGAACAGGAGCAGGATCATGAACAAATACGACGAGGGTCTGGAACGAAGGCAGGCGAACTACCAGCCGATGACGCCGGTTTCCTATCTTCAGCGGGCGGCGGTCACCTATCCCAACCACCCTGCGGTGATCCATGGGCGCCAGCGCCACAGCTATGCCCGGCTTTGGGCCGATTGCTGTCGCCTGGCCTCGGGGCTGTCGCAGCGGGGCATCGGACGGGGCGATACCGTATCGGTCATGTTGTCGAACACTCCGCCGATGATCCATGCCCATTTCGGCGTGCCGATGGCTGGCGGCGCGGTGCTGCATTCGCTGAACACACGCCTGGACCCGGCAGCGATCGCCTTTCAGCTGGACCATTCGGAAAGCTGCGTGCTGATCGTGGATCGCGAATTCTCGGGCGTGGCGGCGCAGGCCCTGGCGCTGGCGAAGGTCCGGCCGCTGGTGGTCGACTTCGACGACACCGAATACCCCGAGGACGCGCCCTATCCCAAGGGCGAGGCCATCGGCAGCCTGGACTATGACCAGTTGCTGGCCGAAGGCGACCCGGGTCTTCCCGGCGCAATGCCTGTCCACGAATGGGATGCCATTGCGCTGAACTATACCTCCGGGACAACCGGCAACCCCAAGGGGGTGGTTTGTCATCATCGTGGCGCGGCCTTGATGGCGCTGAACAACGTGATCCACGCGGGGTTGGGGCGCCATCCCGTCTATCTGTGGACCCTGCCGATGTTCCACTGCAATGGCTGGTGCTTCCCCTGGGCGGTGCCGGTGCAGGCGGGCACGCAGGTTTGTCTTCGCTGGGTCAGGGCGGGGGCGATCTATGACGCCCTCCACGAACACGGAGTCACGCATCTCTGCGGCGCGCCCATTGTCATGTCCGCCCTGCTGAATGCGCCAACCGACCAGAAGCGCAGCTTTCCCCAGCAAGTGGCCTTCAATACCGCCGCTGCGCCGCCTCCGGAAACCGTGTTGAAGGCCATGGGGGAAGCGGGCTTCCACGTCACGCATCTTTACGGCCTGACCGAAACCTATGGCCCCTCTGTGGTCAATGAATGGAATTTGGCCTGGGATGCCCTGCCCGCGCCAGAGCAGGCAGCGCGCAAGGCAAGGCAGGGCGTGCGCTACCTGTCGCTGGACGACCTGACAGTGATGGACCCGGAAACCATGCGACCGGTGCCCGCCGATGGTCGGACGCTGGGCGAGGTCATGTTCCGCGGCAATGCGGTGATGAAGGGCTATCTGAAGAACCCTGAGGCCACGGCGGCAGCCTTTGCTGGCGGCTGGTTTCATTCCGGCGATCTGGCCGTGATGCATCCCGACGGTTATGTCCAGCTCAAGGACCGGTCCAAAGACATCATCATCTCGGGCGGCGAGAATATCTCCTCGATCGAGGTTGAGGAGGAGCTTTACCGCCATCCGGCGGTTGTGCTTTGCGCCGTGGTCGCCATGCCCAGCGAGAAATGGGGGGAAACCCCGTGCGCCTTCGTCGAACTGCGCGACGGCGCGAAGGAAACCGAAGCTGCCCTGGTGGCGCATTGCCGCGCCGGGCTTGCGTCCTACAAGTGCCCCTCGCGGGTGGTCTTCGGCCCGCTGCCCAAGACTTCAACCGGCAAGATCCAGAAATTTGCCCTGCGCGCGCGGGCGGCGGAAATGGCGCGGGTTTCCGCCTGAAGGAAGGGGACCGGGGTTGCCCGGTCCCACGGGCCTCAGCCCGCCACGTCGATGACAACCCGGCCCCGGATGCGCCCCGCCACGATGTCGGACGCCAGCTCCTGAAGCTTTGTCATCGGCTCGACTCGAGCAATGCAGCCAAGTTGCGCTTTGTCCAGATGAGCGGCCAGCGTGGCCCAAGCGCGGTCGCGCTTGGCCTGCGGCGCCATGACGCTGTCGATGCCCAGCAGTGCCACCCCGCGCAGGATATGCGGCATCACCGTCGCTGGCAGATCGAAACCGCCCGCTAGCCCGCAGGCCGCTACCGCACCGCCGTAAACCGTCTGCGCCAGCACATTCGCAAGCGGGGTGGAGCCCACGCTGTCGACCGCCCCTGCCCATCGCTCCTTTTGCAGGGGGCCGCCCTTGTCTGCCAGCGCGGCGCGGTCCACGAACTGCGAGGCCCCCAGTTCGGCCAGATAGTCATGCGTTTCGGGTCGTCCGGTGGCGGCGGTAACGGTATAGCCCTTCGCCGCCAGTAGGCTGATCGCCGTTGAGCCCACGCCTCCTGCCGCGCCCGTTACCAGCACCTCAGCCCCGCTGGGCTGGATCGCGCCCCAATCCTCCAAGGCATTGACGCACAGTGCGGCAGTATAGCCGGCCGTACCAATGGCCATGGCGTCCTGTAAGGAAAATCCGTCCGGCAGGCGCGTCAACCATTCGGGTTTCAAGCGCTGGAACCGGCTGTAGCCGCCCCATTCGGTCTCGGACAGACCCCAGCCATTCACGATGACCTTGTCGCCAGGCTGCCACTGATCCGAGCGGCTTTCCACCACTGTTCCCGCCAGATCGATGCCGGCCACCATAGGCAGTCGACGGGCGATCCGGCCCTTACCGCTGATCGCCAGCCCGTCCTTGTAATTCAGGGTGGAGTAGGCGACCTCGACCAGCACATCGTGATCGGGCAGTGCATCGCGCGTCAGCTCGCGAAAACCTGCCTTGGGCTTGCCGTCCTGATCCTCGATCACAAGGGCGCGGAACGTGTCGGTCATCTGCTCTCTCCTCCGGGTTTTTCTGCATTGCGGCGCGCAAGCGCCTGATCCAGCACGACACGCATGCCCCGGACATGGCCCCGCATCAACTGTTCCGCCTTGTCTGCGTCGCGGGCACCTATGGCCGCGCGGATCTGTTCATGAGCGGCGACCGTGCGGCGACGTTCGTGGTCGCGGTAGATCAGCATGTTTGTGATGGGGATGAAACTCTCGATCATGGCGTGCATCATCATTTGCAGCGGACCGTTGCCGGTCGCCTGCACCACCGTGCGGTGGAACCGCACGTCCGAGCCGCAGAAATCCCCGTCCGACAGTGCCTGATCCTGTTGCAGGGCGATTTCTGATGCAAGGGCAGCCAGGTCACCATCGCTACGGTTCAGCGCGGCAAGGCGGCAGCACAATGCCTCGGTCTCGACGCGGGCTGTAACGATTTCGTCTATGTTGAAATGACCCATGCCGACCAGCAGCGTCGCCGCGTCAGTGATGGCCCGCGCAGCGCCAGCGGCCCCAGGCCGGTTGACAAAGGTTCCCCCTGTAGGTCCCCGGCGCGACCGGATCAGGTTCTGCGCGGCCAGCACCTTCAGGGCTTCGCGCACCGTGGGACGCGAGATGCCGAAACGGCGGGCCAGTTCCTCCTCGGTCGGCAGGCGTTCGTCTAGTGCAAGCCGGCCCTCGAGAATGGCCATGCGGATCAGGTCGGATACCTGTCGGGCCAGGCCGCCGCGGACGATCTCGTCATACTGAAGGGCCATGCGTCCCCCTGTTGGCTTGGAAAAAGAATAGCAGGTTAAGAAAAACATAAAAGGTTTGACAAATATAAAATTGCGTTCAGCCTTCCGGCAAGAAGAAAGGTATCGGCTAAGATGCATCCGACCGACCAATGCGATTCCGCGCTGCTGGAATGTCTTTCGCGCGCTCTGCCTCCGGCGGCACTCCTGATCGGGGATGCCATCGAGCCCCGCTATCAAGAAGATCGGCGCAATCGTTTTTCCGCCCCGCCCCGCTTTGTACTACGGCCAGGCAATACGGCCGAAGTCTCCATCGCCTTAGCGGCCTGCCATGATTTCGGTCAGAGGCTAGTCGTGCAGGGCGGTCGCACCGGGCTGGCGGGTGCACATCGGGTGCAGCTGGGTGAAGCCGTGCTGTCGCTGGAACGGCTGACCGATCTGGCTCCGCCCGATCCTGACAGCCGCACGATCATGGCAGGCGCGGGCGTTCCCCTGCAGCGGGTGCAGGAGGCAGCCGACCAGGCCGGTTTGATGTTTGGGGTGGATATCGGCGCACGCGGCACGGCGACCATCGGCGGCAATATTGCCACCAATGCAGGCGGCATCCGCGTGATGCGCTATGGCATGTTTCGCGCGCAGGTGGCGGGGCTGGAGGCCGTGCTGGCGGATGGATCAATCCTGTCATCGCTGCGCGGACTGGACAAGGACAACAGCGGCTATGATCTGAAGCAGCTTCTCATCGGCAGCGAGGGGACATTGGCCGTTGTGACGCGAGCGCTTCTAAGGCTGCATCCGCGTCCGGTCTTCGAGACCAATGCCTTGCTCGCGCTTCCCTCAGCCGAGGCAGTATTGGATTTGCTGCAGCGTCTGCGCAGGCGGGTAGGCGGCATGCTTTCGGCTTACGAGATCATGCAGGACGAAATCTATCGTGGGGTTTGTGGCCACCTGGGCATCGTCCCTCCCGTTGCCGCTGTGGCGCCCGTCTATGTTTTGGCCGAGATTCAGTCGGAAACCGACGGCGAGGATATCGCGGGGTCATTCATGGACTGCCTTGCCGAAGCCATCGAGGACAAGGTCGCTCTGGATGCCGTGCTTGCGCAGTCGCAGCGCGAGTTCCTGAGCCTGTGGGAAATGCGCGATGCCTGCGCGGACTACCTGCGCGGTCAGGACAACATTGCCAATGGTGATGTCAGCGTGCCAGTGCCGCGCCTGGCCGAGTTTCTTAGGGAAAGCCAGCGCCAGCTTTCCGTGATCGATCCCAAAACGCGGTTCTTGGTCTTTGGTCATGTTGCGGATGGCAATCTGCATTACGTCTTCCAAACCGTGCACAAGGATCAGGCCGTGACCTGCCTGATGAATCTGGTGGCAGTGTATGGTGGCTCGATCTCGGCCGAGCATGGCATAGGTCTTGACAAGAAAACCTGGTTGCCGCTGGCGCGGACTCCTACCGAACTTGCAGTAATGCGAGCACTGAAAGGCGTGTTGGATCCCAAGGGTATCTTAAATCGTGATAGAATCTTCGCATTCTGAATTTTGTCACACGTTAAAGTATCGCGCTGTGCACCATTTAGAAATGTCGTATAGCTGTCCGGTTGGACGACATTACAGTCGTTTAGTTCACCGGCGCCGCGATTGGTAAACCCAAATTCTCGGCTGAACTGTGCAGCGCGATCATGGCGGGCAACCTCCGCGCGATCAGTATGAACCTGCATGCGCCTGCAGTTCTTTCCTCTGCCGAGCTCTGCACGGCGCTGAAGCGCGAACCGGCCCTGCGAAACCAGTTCGACCTGATCCGCAATGCACAGACGATCGTCTTCGGGCTTGGGGGTTTCGGTTCCGAAAGCACCATGTGGATAGCAAACATCCCCAGCCAGGCGGAAATTAACGCCTATGTCGGCAACGGAGCCCAGGCTGTCTTGATCTGCCGCTTGTTGAATGCCGAGGGGGAACAGGTTCGGCGCGATCTGGACTGGCACATGATGGGGATTGAACTGGACGAACTTCGCGCCATTCCGCGCCGCATTTGCGTTGCGGGCGGCCCGACCAAGGTCGCTGCCTTGCGCGCCGCGCTGAAGGGCGGCTATGCCACCCATCTGGTGACCGACATGGACACGGCGGCATCGCTACTGGATTGATGCCGCCCGCTAGACCTTGACCTTGGCAGTATTCATGAAGTCGATTGTGTCCTGGAATGACCGGATCCCTGCATCGGAGCCCAGGCCCGTTGCTACCAATGCGGCGGCCGCCTGCGCGAAGTTCAACGCGGTTTTCAGGTCCATGCGGTGATGCAGCGCGGTAATGAACCCTGCATCGAAAGCATCCCCGCAACCGGTCGTGTCCACGACGTCGATCTGAAATGCCGGCTGCCTGACAGTTTCGCCGGTGCGATCCATGAAGCAGACCCCGTCTCCTCCTAACGTGAAGACGCATTGCCGAACCCCGCGATCCAAGAAGAAACGCCCCGCTTCCTCGACGCTGCCAGTCTTCGAGATCTCCATCGCCTCGTCGACGGAGGGCATGAAATAGTCGATATGCGGAAACAAGGGTGACAGCAGGTCGATCGTGCCTTTGTTCGCGCCTAGCAGGTCGAAGGTGGTCGTGCGGCCCCGGCGCTTTGCCTCTGCCAGCAACCGGGCGCTTGGCGCGCCGTCCAGCTTTGCAAGCAAGCCGGTACCGCCCAGATGAATGATGGCAGGGGCAAGTACTGTATCAAGCGTTTCGGGCAGAACATCAAAGTGGTCTGACGCGCCGCGTTGATGCAGCGCAGGCCGATCTCCATTGCGCCGGACATTCAGGATTGTGGCCGAGGTGGGCACGCCTGCCAGCCGCTGCATCTGTGCCGTGTCCACGCCGAACCGCTGCAGCGTTGCGAGAACAAAATCCGCCTTCTCGTCGTCACCCACTGCGCCAACGGCAAGACAGATCAGGCCCAGCTTGGCCAGATCCACCACCGTGCCACCTGCAGTACCCGCGACGGTCAGGCGGATTTCATCAATGAAGTCGACATTGCCACCTTGCGGGATGGCGTCGACCGGACGACCTAAGACGTCAAGAATATAAAGCCCGATAACGGAAACGTCGTGGGTCATGCTGTCCTCTCCCAAGGATGTGTCAGGCGCGCTGGCGCAGCGCGAAGATGGTTCCGGCGATCAGGATGAAGATGCCGACGATCCCCCGCTGCAGGGTGCTGGGGATACCGACGAAGACCAGCACGTTGCTCACCAGCGTGATCAGCAAGACGCCCAGAAGCGTCCCAAGGACGGTGCCCGATCCGCCCGTAATGCGCGCGCCACCAAGGACGACGGCCGCGATGATCTCCAGTTCCATCCCTGCAAGGTCGAACGGATTGGCCAGCCGGTTCGAGGCGACATGGACGATGCCCGCGATTCCCGCCAGCAGCCCGGCCCAGCCAAAGACAAAGAGCCGGATCTGGAACAGGTTGAAGCCCAGCCTTTCGGCGATGCCTGAATTGCCGCCCGATGCGAAGATGGCCCGCCCAAGCAGCGTCCGTTCCAGGATGAACCATGTGGCAAAGGCCACGGCAACCAGCACCAGCACCGTCGCGGGAAGGGCAGACACAACCCCGTTCGCGCCTTGCCAACTGAACAGCGAGGCCTTGCCGAATGCCTCCATGGAGGCGGGCAGATTCATGAACAGCGCGGTGCCCACGAAGGTCAGCAGGAACGACCGGATGATGTATTGCGTGCCGATAGTCACGATCAGCGAGGGCGCACGCAGGGCATGGATCAGGAGACCGTTCAGCACCCCGAATGCCGCACCACCTGCCGCCGCAAGCGGCATGATGATCCACAAGGGCATGCCGGGAAGCACATTGTGGACAAACATCGTCAGCGCATACATGACGAAGGCCGCGATGGCGGTGAAGGACACGTCGATGCCCCCCGCAGCCAGCACCACCAGCACGCCCATTGCGAAGATCCCTCGCACAACCGAGGCCCGCAGGATGTCGAACAGGTTGTTCATCGCGAAGAACTCTGGATTTGCAATCGCAACAGCGATTGCGGTCACCACGATCAGCGCCAGCGTGAACAGTTCGGGGCGCTGTCCTATCAGATCCCAGATCCGGCCCGCCGCGCCACGGGCCTCCGGTGCGATCGTTGTCTCGGTCATGGAGTTGCGTCCTTGCCTGTGGCTGGCGCGGCAGCGCCGCCCGCCATGGTCTGATAGATCTCATCCTCGGATGCGGTGGCGGCGTCATGCATGGCAACGATGGCGCCCTGACGCATGACCAGGATCCTGTCGCAATTCTGCAAAAGCTCGGGCAGGTCGTCCGAGATGATGATGACACTCATCCCCTCGTCGGCAAGCCTTTGTATGATGCGGAAGATCGTGTCTTTCGAGCCAACATCGACGCCGACGGTCGGACCGTGCAGGATCAGCAGGCGAGGGTTGATCGTTAGCCAGCGGCCGATCAGGACCCGTTGCTGATTGCCGCCCGACAGCGACTGCACGGGCGCTTGGACATTCGGCGCAACGACCTGCAGATCGGCGATCTGTTCGCGCGCAAGGGCCCGCGCACGCCTGCCGCTGATCATGCCGAATGCGTTCCTGAGCCGGTCCAAAACAGGAAGCGTGACGTTGTCCTGGATTGTCTTTTCCAGAAACAGCCCTTCCGTCAGGCGATCTTCGGGGACATAGCCGATCCCCTCGCGGATCGCGTCCGCTGGGGATTTGAGGTCGATGATGCGGCCTTCAAGCTGCATGGTGCCCGAATGCGCCGGGGCCACGCCCGACAGGGCCAGCGCCAGTTCATTGCGACCCGAGTCCAACAGGCCAGTGACGCCCAGGATTTCACCCCTGCGCAGCGTCAGGGAAAGGTCATGGAATGACGCGGGTTGCGTCAGGTTCTGGATCTCCAGCATGACATCACCGATCTTCGGCTCAGTGCGATAGCGCGCCTCAGAAATCTCGCGCCCGGTCATCAGCTGGCTGATCTCGGATTTCGGGGTCGTCGCGACTTTGCGCTCGGCCACTTTCTGGCCGTCACGCATGATGATGGCATCGCCCCCCAGTGACTTCACTTCATCCAGCTTGTGGGTGACGAACAGGACGGTCACGCCTTGATCCAGAAGGCGGCGTACGACCGCAAGCAGGTTCTCGACCTCTTGCCGAGTCAATGACGTCGTCGGCTCGTCCATGATGACCAGCCGCGCCTCGGCAGCGATGGCGCGGGCGATGGCAACCAACTGTCGTGTAGCAAGTGGCAGCGTCTCGGTGCGGCGCGCCAGAAAGGCACGGCTGGTCGGCAAGTGCACCTGCGCCAGCGCCCGGGCGGCCGTGTCATGCAGGGCAGCCCGGCGCAGAGGCCGCGCCAGCCTGCCGCCAGTCTCGACCAACTGCCCAGTCAGCGCGACATTTTCCGCAACAGACAGGTTCGGCAGCAGCGATAAGTCTTGGTAAACCGTCTCGATCCCTGCCTTCAGCGCGCCGATCGCGCCAAGATCCCCCGCCAACGGACCGGTCGGCTCGCCATCGATCAGGATCTGGCCCGAGGTGGCGGGCTGTGCGCCTGAGATGATCTTGATCAGGGTGGACTTGCCGCAGCCGTTCTCGCCCATCAGATGATAGATCTGACCCGCCTGCAGGGTCAGACTGACATCCTTCAGGGCCTGCACGCCGCCAAAGGACTTGCGGACGTTACGAACCTCCAGAAAGGGCGCAGACATGGGGCGGGTGCCCGCCGCGTCAGGCTGAAACTGCATCATGCGAGTCCTGTGGCTTTGGTGGCGGCAAAGGCAGGCTGTCAAGACTGCCCTTGCCTGGTTGTATCAGGATGGGAGGGCCTCAGAAGGGATAGTTCTTGTAGTCGTCCTTGCCGACATCAACCCAGGCTTCGCCCTGAATGATGATGCCTTTGCCGGGCCCCTGGCTGACCTTGACGTTGGTGTAACCGGGAACTCCGAGGTCCATGCCATCGGTGATTTCCTCTCCATCGAGGAGCTTTTTCGACACGACGTTCATCACATAGCCCGCATCCTTCGGATCCCAGAAGTAGATCCGGTTGACCGCTCCTGACTCCAGGTAGGGACCGGTATCTTTGGGCAGGCCAAGGCCGAAGACGCAGACCTTGCCGACAAGGCCGGCTTCCTCGACCGCGCGACCAATGCCAATCACGTCGATGGCCGACGAACCCTGGAACCCCTTGATGTCGGGATGTGCGCGCAGGATTTCCTTGGCTTTCTCATAGGCCTTGTTGGCGTCGTTGAAGGACTCGTTCTTCGCAGCCACCAGTTCCATTCCCGGATGATTGGCGGCGGCGCTTTCGGCCCCGGCATCAGCCCAGATGTTGTGCGTCAGGCTGCCCAGCGAGCCGACGAAACTGGTCCACTTGCCCTCGCCGCCCATGCATTCGGCCAGACCGTCGTTGATCCTGCGGCCAAAAGCTGCGTTGTCGAATGCCTCGATATCGGCATCGGCGTTGACGATGGAGTCGCCCTCGTGCGCGATGACCTTGATGCCGCGCTGCTGCGCACGACGCAGCACACCTTCCAGCGCCGAAGGATCCATGGGCACGACCGCGACCGCCGACACGCCCTTGGCCACGAGATCCTCGATGATCCGGGCCTGCTGCGCTGCATCGGCCTGGGCCGGGCCGACCTGAACGGCGGTGACGTCGTCGTGCTCGGCATCAAAGGCCTTCACGCCCTCGTCCATGCGCACGAACCAGCCTTCGCCTGTGATCTTCACCACCGTGGTAATGGACTGATCGTCCTGTGCCATGACTGCAGTCGCAGCCATGGACCCTGCAAGAACGGCGCTTCCTGCCAGTTTAGCCAAAGTCGTCATCGGGTTCCTCCTCCCGTTTTCAGGGGCGTTGTCACTTGGTGCCGCCCTGCCTGCCCTGCGCGACAGGAGGCACATCCGTCATCGCGTCGGCCTGAGCCAAAGCGACAGGTCCATCCGCGCCGAGGCCAGCAGAGCCAACAACAGCACCCCCCAGGCCAGGTCGCGGAAGAAGTTCGAGATGCCGAGGAAGTTGAACAGGCTCGACAGGATCTGCAGCGCCGTCGCAGCCAGCAGCACGGACAGGACGCGGCCATAACCGCCCTCGGGCTTCACGCCACCCAACACCGCAATGAGGATGGCAATCAGAACATACGAGCTGCCGTAGTCCCACTTGACCGAAGCATTGCGCGAGGCAATCACGATCCCTGCAACTGAAGCAAGAATGCCCGCGATCATGTAAGTGGTGACGAGCATCCGACGTGCCGGAATGCCGCCATAACGCGCTGCCTTCGCGTTCGATCCCAGCAGCGTCAGCTTGACCCCGAAAGGCGTGCAGCGCAGCACATAGCCGACCAGCCCGGCGATCAGCAAAAACAACGTAAAATTTAACGGCACACCCAGCACAGGCAGGTTGCCGAAATCGTCAAGCGGCTGGATATAGCCGAGGCTGACCGAGGATCCGTTCGTCAGCCAGACCGAAATTCCAGTGAACAGCAACTGCGTGCCAAGCGTCGCGATCAATGGCGTCAATCCTGCAAAGGCGATTATCAAGCCGTTCAGCAGCCCGCCAAGAACCCCGACGCAAAGTGCAATGGCCGCGAAGGTCCAGGCAAAGGCCATCGGTGCCTCTGTCGGAACCACGATCTGGCGCGCGATCAGAAAGGCGGTGATTCCCGCAAGATTGGCGAGTGCGATTCCTGACAGATCGATGCCACCATTCCCCGAGATCATCGCCAGCGTAACGCCAAGAGCCAGCAGACCAAGCTCCGGCACCTGCGCAGCCATGATCTGCAAATTATAGCTGTCAACGAAGTTCGATCCTGCCAGCAAGGCGCCGGCGACAAGCACGATCACGTTGATCAAGGTCAAACACACCGCCTGGCGATCAGCAATATGCGGCATGTCTCTCTCCCTCAATCGGTTTCGGGGACGCTGTTTCCACCACCGCTATTCCTTTTGTATTTCGACATTTATGAGTGGCAAAACTCAATAACAGCCCGGATGGATATGGAGCGCGCTTCTTTCCAATGCCCATCATGTCGACTGTCCTGCGATCGTTAGCGCCGGCGCTTGACAGGGATGGTCTAGAAGGGCGGCAAGCTCGTCATCCAGATGGATCATCGATAGCGAGACACCTTCCATGTCCATCGATGTATAGAACGGACCGACCAAGGTGCGGTGTACGCCGATGCCATGCGCCTTGAGGCGTTGGCGGATACGGCGGGTCAGGACATAGAGCTCCATCGCAGGAGTGCCACCAAGCGAGTTCACAAGTACCGCAACACGGTCGCCGGTCGAGGGCGCCATTTCAGCCAAGATACGGTCCAGCAGCAGATCGGCGGCATCGTCCGCACTGGCCATCGGCCTTCGCTCTACGCCGGGCTCTCCGTGCACCCCCACGCCGATCTCCATCTGGTCTGCATCCAGATCGAAACTCGGGCGCTGCGTATCGGGAAGGCGCGCAGGTTCCAGCGCCAGACCCATTGTGTAGGTTCGCTGCGCCGCACGCCGGGTAACGGCTTCGCAGGCGTCCAGCGACGCACCCAAATCAGCCGCCGCGCCGGCGATGCGAAAGACGAACACATTGCCCGCCACGCCCCTGCGTGCGCCTCGATTGTCGGGTGGTGACGATGCGATGTCGTCGTTCGTCACAATCTGGCGCACTGGGATGCCTGCCGCCTCGGCCATCTCACGCGCCATGCTGAAGTTCATGACATCGCCGGAGAAGTTCCCGTAGATATAGAGCAGTCCTGCACCACCATCGACTGCCCGGCTGGCGGCAAGGATAGGGCCAGGCGGCGGCGCCGCGAAGATATTGCCGACAACGGCGGCATCGGCCAAGCCCTTGCCAACATACCCCCAGAAGCCTGGCTCGTGCCCTGCCCCTCCACCGATCACGATGCCGACCTTGCCGGGACGCAGGCCTGCACGGGACACAACCGCGCGGCCGGTGCCAGGGACCGGAGCGATCAACGCCTCGTGCGCCACCAGTGCCCCGGCCAAAGATTCGTCCACCAGATCCTTCGCGGCATTCATCAACTTCTTGCCGGTGCTGCGCGGCAGAGTTTTGCCAGCCTCCTGCAAGGCTTCAAAGCGGCGCGGCTGCTCCTGCCAGCCATCTGCTGTCAACACGCCGCGCGCGGTCAGGGCATCCGTGACCAGAACATCGACATAGCCTCCGCGCAAGGCGGCTAGGATCGCCGCCACCTTATCGATCCCCCCCGCCACCGCGATCTTTTGCGGGACCGTCAGCAGCTGGCCAAGATCAAGACCGATGGTGCAGTTGTCCAGCGGCCCGGCAACCGCTGCCCCGCGCGCAGATATGAAGCGACCCGTCAGGCTGCCTACTGCGTCCTGGTAGTGGGCGTGGCGATCGATCCCGTCCAAGAAACCAGATGTGTGGATCGTGCTTTCCGGTCGCATAGACGAAATGCCCATGACGATGCGGTTCGCCTCGCGCAGCACCTCGAGCTGTTCAGACAGAACCGGCTCGGCCAACAGCAGGTCGCGTATTTCGGGGGACGACACGATTGCCGGGACTGAAAGGGGAATCCATCGCGCGCCGAGCGCAGATGCCAATCGCGAGGCGCAGGCTTCAGGTGTCCAAGGGATCCGAGCCGTCGTCGATCCGGTCGCCTGTACGACGCGAATGTCGGCAAGTCCGCGATGATCAAACGCTTCAGCCGCCGCAAGCACAGCGCGCCCCCATGTCACCGCCAGGGTGTCGCCCGACCGGACCAGCCGCTTCAACACCTGCGCCGCTGCCCGGCCCAGCCGGTCGGTCAGTGATCCGCCCTCCCCCTCGGACGGAATTACCAGACAGTCCTGCAGCGCGAACTGATTCTTCAGCGCACGCGCGATCGAAACCGACCGGAAGCGTTCGGGCTGTATCTGGATGTTGACGATCCCGCGGCTGCGTGCCTCGGCCAGCCAAGCGTTCACCGACGCACGCGAAAGCCCCATCTTCTGGGCCACTTCGCCCTGGGTCAGGCCGTCTTCGTAGTACAGCCAAGCCGCCCACAACAGAGCGTCATCACCGAACGGCATCGGCATTTCCGCGAGAACACCAGTTTCCCTCCTTGCAGCCATCAGCCGGCCCCCTGCCCCAGATGCAGAGCAAGTCCGTCACGCAACGCAGCAATGATGATGACAGCAGATGCGGCGCCCGGATCCACATGACCCAGGCTACGCTGGCCAAGCCGGGAGGCACGACCAACGGTAGCAATCATGGCGCGAGTGGCCTCACGCCCCTCTTCCGCGGCCTTCAGAGCGACATCGAGTACGGTCAGAGGGGCAGAGCCCGCCGCTTGTGCATCGACCACGGCACGCGCAGCGGGAGCCCATGCGTCCAGCATGGTTTTGTCGCCCGCGCTTGCCTTACCCCGCTCCGCAATGCCCATTGCGAAGGCAGGGATTAGATCGGGCAGGTGAGCCGTGGGCAGGCTCTGCATGCCACAATATCTTTGCCCAGCAGACAGAAAGGCGCTTGCGTAAAGCGGCCCGGTGGTTGCCCCGACGGCCTCCAGAAAGCTTTCGGCGGCAATGGCAAACAGGTCACCCACCCCCGCACCTCGAGAGGAGGCCTGGGCTGACGCACGGACCACTGCGGCAAACCCCTCGGCCATGGAGTTGCCGTGATCGGCATCCCCGATCGCGCCATCCAGTTGGCCGAGCATCTGCCGCGCCTCGTCGAGCCGCAACGAGATCAGGCGGAACAAAGCTATCAACTGCTGGGCGTCCAGGCCGTCCATGTCAGGCCAGTCGCTTCCGGAACGATGCCGCAAGCGTTGTCAGGATCAGACAGCAAGAGGTCGCGCCTGCGTCGGGCACCCCGCGCGAGCGTTCGCCTAGCCGGCTTGCGCGACCAACCTTGGCCACCAGATCAACGGTGCTGTCGCGCCCCTTCACGGCCGCTTCGCTCATTTCCTCCAACGCCGCAGCAAAGCCTGCATCACGCGCGGCATCGAAGGCCGCGACCGCCGGAACAAGGCAGTCGATCAGGGTCTTGTCACCGACCTTTGCCGACCCGGTGCGCCGTACACCTGCCAGTGCCGCGTTCATCATTGCCGAGAAACCCGCCGCATCAATAGCGGGACGGCCCGCAACCTCTTGCGCCATCCCCGCGAACATGAAGCCATAAAGCGGCCCCATCGAGCCTCCGATCTCACCCATTAGGATATCAGAAAGGATCCGCAGTGCTTGATCCAATGAAAGGTCTCTTTCCGCAATCCTCTGGGCCGTGCGTCCAAAGCCTTTGGACATGTTGATGCCATGATCGCCATCTCCGATCAGTCCGTCGATTTCCGACAGATGCGCCTTGTTCGCAATGATCACTTCGGCCAGTTCGCGCACGATCGCGCCGGTCCCAGCAACGGAGACGGAGGGCCCGGCGATCGCTACGTTCTTCGTGGCGACGCTTTCCTGCCCGTGGTCTGTATTTGCATGGCGGCTGTGCGCTGCGCCCGCATTCGCTGAGGGCGCCACATGGCCATTTGTCATCCCCGGCGCCTCGGCGGGGTGATCGAGAAGCGCCTTGAGTTCGGCATCCAGCGCCAACACGGTCAGCGTTGCGCCAACCATTTCCAGCGAAGTGAAATAGTTGCCGACGAATGCCTTGTGGACATGAACCCCTTTGGCATCAAGCTGGCTTTCGATGCGGTCATAAAGGACATAAAGCTCGTTCACTGGCGTTGCACCAAGGCCGGACAGCAAGACAGCCACTTCGACCCCCGCTGGCAGGTCATGATCTTCCAGCACGATCTGCAGCATGTCGTCGGCGACCTCGTCGGCGGTCTTCAGCGGCTCCACACGGGCGCCCGGTTCACCATGGTGGCCGATCCCGACCTCCATCATGCCCGCGTCTATCGCAAAGTTAGCATGGCCGACCGCCGGAAGTGTGCAGGGCGCAAGTCCCACCCCGACTGAACGGCAGGCATCGACAGCCTTCTGCGCCGCCGCTACAACTTCGGATAGTGATCCACCTTGTGCGGCTTTTGCCCCGCCGATCTTCCACATGAATATCTCACCCGCCACGCCGCGCCGCTTTTCGCGTTCGGACGCGGGGGCCGAGCAGACATCGTCGTTTGCCACGACCGTGGCGATCTCTATTCCGTCGGGCGCCACCATTTCTTTCGCCATACGGACATTCATGTTGTCCCCGGCATAATTACCGTACAGCACCGCAACGCCCACGCCACCGTCGGCCGCGCGGATCGCATCGGCAAAGCTCTTTGCTGTCGGAGAGGAGAAAAGCTCGCCCACCGCGACGGCATCGACCAAGTTATGGCCTGTATAGCCAATGAAAGCTGGCTCGTGACCCGAACCACCGCCTGTCACGATCCCTACTCGTCCCGGCTGTGGTGCCGCCGTCGAAATGACGACGCGCGGGTTATCGGGAGACAGGCGTACCAGGTTGCGATGTGCACGGACGAACCCTGCAACTGTCTCGTCGACAATGTCATCCGGATTGTTGATGAACCTTTGCATGCTCCTGCCTCTCCTTGCGCGGAACGAATGACGATCTGAGGCCCGCCAGACCAAAGGCAGGCGGCAACTACGACGGTCGTCAGGCACTCCCCTTTTTGCGAGTTGCTCCTCCAGCATTGCTCGCAAGCGCATCAATCCCTCTAGTTTACACAGTTGTCAACTTGTATCTGAAAATTGTCGATAATGGGAGACTGCTTGGCATTAAGGGGCTACATCTCGTTTCTTCCGGAGCTCTTTGCCCTTCGGCCCGCCCGAACCAAGCTACCCGGAAATCTGCCCCAGTTACCTAGGCCCGCTACAGCAAATTAGCCTACGGGTTTTAGCCTACACTCTTCCACAGCCGCATTTGTCATTAGAAATGCGGATCAGAGACTGATCTAAGGATGGTTGATCTATATCCGGTGATTATCGCTCATCGACAGCACTCGCCGGGGGCTCGTCAGCAGCCCGCTCTGCGTACCGACAGGCTGCTCTCAAACGGCTCTGGACTACAGGAGTGCTGCGCTG
>NZ_NWMQ01000180.1:0-687 GCF_002901215.1 Paracoccus sp. SY
TGTCAACGGCGGCGTAAAATCCGGCCACGCGGCGGCGTAAGACCAGGTCAGGTGGTTGTGGCCGGCGCCATGGCGCGCGCGCTTACCAATAGCTGGCGCGTGCTATGGCGCATTGGCCTCTTTGGGCCAAAACGAGCGATCTGATCTCAGGACTTTTGTTGCCGCTTTCGGGCAGTGCTGTTGGCGAGGCGATAGCTCTCGCCGTTCATCTCGAGGATGCTGACGTGGTGGGTCAGCCGGTCGAGCAGTGCGCCGGTGAGGCGCTCGGAGCCGAAGGTCTCGGTCCATTCATCGAAGGGCAGATTGCTGGTGATCAGGGTCGCGCCGCGCTCGTAGCGGTGCGAGATCAGTTCGAACAGCAATTCGGCACCGGTCTTGGACAGCGGCACGAAGCCCAGCTCATCGATGATGAGCAGCTTGTAACCGGCCATCTGCTTCTGAACGCGAAGCAGGCGGCGCTCGTCGCGGGCCTCCATCATCTCACTGACCAGGCTCGCGGCGGTGGTGAAGCCAACGGAGAGCCCCTTCTGGCAAGCTGCCAGTCCGAGGCCAAGGGCAATGTGCGTCTTGCCCGTGCCACTTGGGCCGAGGGCAATGACGTTCTCGCGACGGTCGATCCATTCACACCGCGCCAGTTCCAGCACCTGCATCTTGTTGAGCTTCGGTATGGCGCTGAAGTCGAAGCTG
>NZ_NWMQ01000181.1:0-687 GCF_002901215.1 Paracoccus sp. SY
CTCCATCCGCTCGATCAGTTCCGTGCCTTCCAGACCCTGCGCGAGACCGGCATGACAGAGGAGGCCATTGCCGCAGCCTTTTTCGTCGACGTGAAGATCGTCAAGCAGCGCCTGCGGCTGGCTTCTGTCTCGCCCGCGCTGCTCGAGGTCTATGGCGAGGACGCCATGACGCTCGAGCAGCTGATGGCCTTCACCGTCTCGGAGGATCATGCCCGCCAGGAGCAGGTCTGGCAGGTCATCAAGGACAGCTGGTCGAAGGAGCCCCACACCATCCGCCGGATGCTGACGGAAACCACGGTGCGGGCGTCCGACCGGCGGGCGCTCTTCGTGGGTGTTTCGGCCTACGAGGCGGCGGGCGGCATCGTGCTGCGCGATCTCTTCGAGGGCGACGATGGTGGCTGGCTGCAGGACGTGGCCCTGCTCGACCGGATGGTCGCGGAGAAGCTGAAGTGTGAGGCCAAGACGATTGCCGCGGAAGGCTGGGCCTGGGTCGAGGTGGCCGTGAGCTTACCCTATGGCCACGACCGCGGGCTGCGTCGGATTGCCGGCACCACCATCGACCTGACCGCGGAGGAGCGCGCCGCGCGCGAGACTTTGCGCGACGAATACGACCAACTGGAGGCCGAGCATGCGGAAGCCGAGGAGCTGCCCGAAGATGTGGACAGGCGGCTCGGCGAGATCGAGGCG
>NZ_NWMQ01000182.1:0-687 GCF_002901215.1 Paracoccus sp. SY
CTCCATCCGCTCGATCAGTTCCGGGCCTTCCAGACCCTGCGCGAGGAGGGCATGACCGAAGAGGCCATCGCCGCGGCCTTTCTCGTCGACGCCAAGGTCGTCCGGCAGCGCCTGCGGCTGGCCGCGGTCTCGCCGGCGCTGCTCGAGGTCTACGGCGAGGACGCCATGACGCTCGAGCAGTTGATGGCCTTTACCGTCACCGACGACCATGCGCGCCAGGAGCAGGTCTGGCAGGTGGTCAGGGACAGCTGGTCGGAGGAGCCGTACATCATCCGCCGCATGCTGACGGAAACCACGGTGCGGGCCTCCGACCGCCGGGCGCTCTTCCTGGGCATCCCGGCCTACGAGGCGGCGGGTGGCATCGTGCTGCGCGATCTCTTCGAGACCGACAATGGCGGCTGGCTGCAGGACGTGGCCCTGCTCGAGTGTCTGGTCGCGGAGAAGCTCGAGCGTGAGGCAGAGGTGATCGCCGCAGAAGGCTGGGCCTGGGTCGAGGTGGCCGTCAGCTTTCCCTACGGCCATGACCGGGGGTTCCGGCAGATCGGCGGAACAGTCGTCGACCTGACGGAAGAAGAGCGTGCCGCGCGCGAGGCCCTGCGCGACGAATACGACCTGCTCGAGGCCGAGCATGCCGAGGCCGAAGAGCTGCCCGAGGATGTCGACCGGCGGCTCGGCGAGATCGAGGCG
>NZ_NWMQ01000183.1:0-661 GCF_002901215.1 Paracoccus sp. SY
CGCTGCCATCTGCCTCAGCGTTCCGCAGTCTTCTTCAGAAAGAGGTCCATCATGGCCATAGGGACTGTCAAATGGTCCGACGCCACCAAGAGGTTTGGCTTCATCCAGCCCGATGACGGCGGGCAAGATGTCGGCCGGCAATCTGCAAGCAGGGTAAGCGAGGGTGCCGTCCTTCTTCACCACCTTACTGCCCCTGGTGAGGACACACCATCGAGCAAGGTCAGGCATGTTGCCTGGCCTTTTTTCATGATCGACTGCACAGCAAGGCCATAAGGGAGACCAGGAATGACCGAGGCATGCCGCCCTCAAGGTCAGCCGACCTGGACCTGTCCTGATCCGAAACCTGATCACACGGCCACACGTTGTTGATCGCACACACGAGGATTCATCATGATGGAAGACCGCACACGGCGGATCGAGGAACGCGCGCATTCCCTCTGGGAGATGGAGGGGCGGCCCCATGGCCGGGACGCGCAGCATTGGCAGCAGGCGGAACGCGAGATCGACGCGGAAGACGCGGCCCGAGCATCCGCCACCTCGGCCGACACGACCGCGAGGGGCCGCAAGCCAAGGCCGAAGGCTGCAGCGACGAAAGCCAGAAAAACCGCACAGGCAAGCCAGGGACCGGAAGCCAGCCCGACAGCGGATGCTGCCGCGGAGG
>NZ_NWMQ01000184.1:0-653 GCF_002901215.1 Paracoccus sp. SY
TCGACGCTCTTCTGGACGACCTGGGCCTTACAGGCTCGTCCTCCACATGACGCGCAGGTTTGCCGACGCGAACATAATGCTCGGCCGATTGCAGGAAGGCCTCCGAGGCCACGCGGTCATTTGCAAGCCGCGCTTCTTCCGCGAACTGAAGATAGCGCTCGACGAGCTGTTGGGCGGTTCCCCGGATCTTGCCCTTTGCGCTCATGCTCTCGAAGACACGGCTGCCGGGACCCTGCTGCTGCTGTGCGGAGCGATGTTTGCCGTTCCGCCGATTGTGATACGATTTCATAAGCCAGTTTGGATGAGGCAGCGGGAATGCAGAGCTGCACTCTGCGAAATAGGCTGACCCGACCTCATCATCAAGAAAACATCAAAGCTTGGCAGCTTTTTCCAGGGACGCTTTAATCAGCCTGACATACTCGGACTGAAAGACTTGCTGACAGACTATGACGCCCAATGCGGCCCGGAACAGGTCACACAGGTCTGAGGTGATGCTGTGACCCGGTCCCTGCCGTTCTTGGATTGGGGCATGAAGGCGCAGGCTTGAACATTTTCCTGTTGAACACGCGCACAGCTGCCCTTGCGGCGTCCTGGTCGGTCGAGCCGGGCGTCCAGCGGCCCAAGTCCCCGAGCAGCATCTTGGTGATGACGCC
>NZ_NWMQ01000185.1:0-650 GCF_002901215.1 Paracoccus sp. SY
GCCACAAGGTCGAACGGCATCTGGTCCAGTGTAAACCGGCCCAGGCTGTAGCCGTGCAGGAAATCCAGAAGGTAGACCGGATCGGCGGGGTAAGGGGCGCGGTTCCACGCATCGCGCAGGACGGCCCGCTCATTGGCAGAAAAGCCTGCCAAGCGGCGGCGGGCTTCGCGCCAGCGTTCGGCCCTGCGCGTGCGGCTGCGGCGTTCCTGTTCAAGCCACTGGATCGCACGGGCTTGCATCACTTCATCCTCGGACGGCTGCGCTTCGGCCACAAGGTCGGCCAGCAAGGGCAGGGCTTCCCGTTCAAGGCGCTGCTTGCGGCGCAGCGCGGCCCGCTTGCGGCTGGTATCGGTGAACTGGTGACGTTCGCATCGCTTGAAACGCATGGGGGCAACCTCCTTCGCGCGAGAGGCAGGCAGGGCGCAAACACCCTGCCGCCGTGGTTCACGTCATGCCTTCGCGCGACGATCAAGGCGGAACCGGACAAGCCAGGATGGCCCAAGCCGGTTGCGCAGGCTGTGAAGAACGGGGCTGGCACTGGCGTTCATCCATTGCTGTCGCAGTTCGGCCTTCCAGCACCGGCCATGCTCGGCTGCAAAGGCCCGCAAGGCTTCCCGTTCCTCGACGGTCAAGCCGTCACCGGGATCGGC
>NZ_NWMQ01000186.1:0-643 GCF_002901215.1 Paracoccus sp. SY
ACGTATTCAGGTTTTTGGGTCCAGCCGATGGGAAAGCGGCCCAAGGTCAGGTCACGAATAGTGCCGCCGCCAAGCGCCGTGACAAAGGCGATGACCGCTACCCCGAAGATGTCCATGTTGCGCCGCCCCGCTGCAAGCGCACCGGACATCGCCTCCGCAGTGATCGCAACAAGGTAGATGACAAACAATACCGATTCCGAGGGGGGCAATGGGTACATGACGAAAGCTCCCAGCAAGGCCGGTAGATACAGGTTGCAGCTTCCAGCGAGCTTTTTCTAACACATACGAGGGTAGATATGCGTGACAGCGTTCGTGATGGCGACAACACTGTCCCTTATTATGGCCATCATGACCCACCGCCTACATGGAGATCTTGGGTCGTTCGTTTCGGTAGCTCGGACCCAGTCTGCATCTCAAAGCCGAGTCCCGGCCTCATGTCTAAGGCAGCATCCTGTCGCAGACGGCCTCGGCTGTTTCTGCAACAACTGCCCGCGCCTCCTCAGCGAACAGGCCTGCTATGTCGAATAGCACGATCATGGCCTCGGCCGCGGTCGCCATGCCAGGAGCGGCAGCAAGGAAGCGTGCTTGTTCGGGACGGATGTTTGTCTCCCCTTCCAAGACACGCATGAAGGCCTGGATGCGG
>NZ_NWMQ01000187.1:0-642 GCF_002901215.1 Paracoccus sp. SY
AGTACTCATTGGCGCTGTCTCCGACGGGCTCTGGAGCAGCTCCGCAACGTTGCCTCTCAGGATGCCCGTGTTCAAGCCATGGAGGATGCCTGGGCTGCCTGGCCTGGCGCCGACCGGCTGCACGCCATGACGCTGGATGCGCTTGCCGCGCACGAGAGGGAAGCGGACGCCCTGACGCGAGCCGCCCTCGATCTGCTCGAAACGCTCCAGAAATCAGTCGATCAACCGCCCGAAAACGAGCGGTCCCCTCTACAAGATACAAGCGAAGATTTTTCCTTGTCTTGTGATGCCCGCACCGAGGGCAGAGGGTCTGCGGTGGAGGTGGTGTTCGGCCAACCTTCTCGTCAGCCAACGGTGAGCAGCAGACAAGACGCCGAAGATGGGTGTAAGGGTGGGCCGAACGCGGCCAGAAGCGAATGGCTCACCAAAGTCGGCCCTGAGCGGCTGTTCCGGCTCGCCTCACCCGAGATGCAGTTCTACCTGTCCGGGCGGGCTGATCCCGAGCGCCTGAGGTTTCACGACTTCGTCTGGACGGCGGAGCGGCGCGTGCTGGAATTGGGCATTCACCCCTCTGCCTGGTCCGATGCCTTCACAGCCATGGGCGTGGATGGCGCAACGGTGGCCATGCTGATCCTGGACGCG
>NZ_NWMQ01000188.1:0-636 GCF_002901215.1 Paracoccus sp. SY
GGGCATCAGCCGCGCGATGATCAGTCGCCTGGCTCACGAAGCCGCTTGGGGTTCGAAGTAAGATATAGACCTTCCCGCCCTCTTCTCCCTGGGCCGGGGCTGGCGGCATTCTTCTGCCAGAGAGTGCCGCCCCTACATAGCCGCTCCATTTGCGGCACCCGATGCGACGGACCTCTCCTCCTCCCCATGGTCCGATCGTTGGCGGCAACGGCCTCTCCTCCTCCCTGGCCTTGCCGCACCCATACGCGGCCCTTCCTCCTCCCTGGGCCAGCGTTCCGCGGCAGCACCCACTCCTCCCTGGGTGCTGCCGCTTTTTCATGTCAGACATCGCGACTGAGGCGGGGATCCGAAATCCCGCCTTACTGATAATGACGAGAAGGTCTCCGATTTCTCGGTCAATGGTGAGGATCCCATGTGCGGGGCATAGGCGTCGTATCTCGCGACGCGGAGCGCTCCAGCCGACTTGGCCAAGACGCGAGACCTGCTGAAAGGCATGGTCGTCTGGGTGTCCGAACAGAAACCGAAAACCAGAACTCTTTACCTTCAGAAGCTGTAGCCGACCCTTATGCCGACGCCCCATGCGTGGCTGCCGTCGATCTCGGCGCGGGCTGTGTCAGGCGTGCCGGTCTCGGGACT
>NZ_NWMQ01000189.1:0-608 GCF_002901215.1 Paracoccus sp. SY
ACCCGGTCCGCCATGCCGACGCAGCGCTTTCCGTCGAAGGGAAAGATCGTCTCGAACCCGCCCCGGATCCGATCCGTGATGATCCGCCGCAGGCGATGGCGTGCGCGCATCAGGCGGGTCTTGACCGTGCCGAGCGGCAGCGACAGGTCGCGGGCGATGTCGTGCAGGCTCAGCCCCGAGGCTTCGTGCATCAGAAACACCAGCCGCAGATCCGAAGGAAGCTCGCCAACCGCCGCCTCGATCAGGCTGCGTGTCTGCATCCGGCCAAGGGCGGCGTCCGTCGGTTCGGTTTCGGCGCCCGGAAACAGCACCACCTCGGCGCCATGCAGCGCCGGTTCCTCGACCGTGTCGTATTCCTGTTGCGCGTGCTGCTTGCGCAGGCGCATGGCCGCGCAGTTCAGCGCGATGCGGGTGATCCAGGTCGAGAAGCGCGCCGCGTCGCGGAAATCGTCAAGATGGGTGAAGGCGGCCAGATATGCGTCCTGCACGACCTCCTCGGCCTCGGCGTCGCTGGGCATCAGGCCGCGGGCGATGCGGAACAGGCGGCCGTTCAGCCGCCGGATCAGTTCGCGCACCGCCGCCTCGTCGCGCTGCCGGGCGGCCGCCAC
>NZ_NWMQ01000019.1:0-59339 GCF_002901215.1 Paracoccus sp. SY
CACGCATTCGCCAAGCGCGAAGATGTGGGGATCGCTGGTCCGCATCGCGTCATCCACGACGATCCCGCGCTCGACCTCCAGATGCGCATCGACGGCCAGGCGGGTTTCGGGCCGGATGCCCACGGCCATGCAGACCAGGTCGGCCGGATGGACGGCGCCGTCTTCCAGCAGCACGGCCTCGGCCCGGTCCGTTCCCAGGATCGCCTTGGTCGCGCCCTTGCAGTGGACCGTGATGCCGCGCCGTTCCAAATCCTTCTGCAGCAGGTATCCCGCCGCCGGATCAAGCTGGCGTTCCATCAGGTGCCCCATCAGGTGGACCACCGTGACGCGGGCGCCGCGCGCGGCCATGCCCGCCGCCGCCTCCAGCCCCAGCAGGCCGCCGCCGATGACCACCGCGTCCTTGCCCCTGGTGTCCATCATGGCCCGCGTGTCCTCCAGGTCGCGATAGGTGACGACGCCGTGCAGATCCTTGCCGGGAACGGGGATGATGAAGGGCGCCGACCCCGTGGCGATGACCAGGGCGTCGTAAGGCGCGCCGCCGCTGTTCGAATAGACCACGCGGTTCTTGCGGTCGATCCTGACCACCGCCTCTCCGAACCGGCAATCGACGTTGTGGGCGGCATACCAGGCATCGTCATGGGTGACGATCTGTTCATAGGTCTTCTCGCCCGACAGGACCGGCGACAGCATCAGCCGGTCATAGTTGCCGCGCGACTCGGCGTTGAACAGGGTCACATCGAAGATGTCGGGCGCGGCGCCGAGCAGGTGTTCCAGCATCCGCCCCGAGGCCATTCCGGCGCCGATGACGACAAGTTTCTTTTTCATGGCTTTTCCCTTCAGGCGGGTTGGAAGGTGGCGCGGGACGGTCGGATGGACGGGTGCATCCACGGGGTGCAGCCCGCCACCCGCAGGAACAGGACAGGGGCCCGCAGCCCCGCAGGACCGGATCGAACCGTCACGCTTTCAGGAAATGCCGCATCATTGCGAACGGACCAGTGACGCGCCATTGCGCCGGGCCTTGGGTGCAGACTGGCCGAGTCTTGCGCCGGGGCCAAGCTGCAGGGATCGTGACCGCGCGTTTTCGGGCCGAAGATTGCTGCAAGCGCAAAAGGTCTGTGCGCGCTGCCTGCGGATCGGTCAGTTTGGAAACCCGGCCACGAATGAACCCTGCGGCTGGCAAGGTCTGGAGGATTGGAAGATCGTTTTGGAGATTGGTGGAGCCGAGGGGAGGCTAAACCAAACCGCTAGAAAGTCCTTTTTTCCTAGTATTGCTGGGCCAAATAGCGTCAATGTAATCAGCATTACGTAATCAGCATGGTCCGAAGATGGTAGGCAAGAGCAAGAAGGGTGGGGAGCGGTTGCTTCTCCTACAGCGCAACGTCTGGTGGTTCCGCCAGCAAGTTCCGGCAGCCGTCCGCAGCCGCATTGCGGGGCCTCAATTCATCATGGTCAACCTTCGCACGGCTGACGTGATAGAGGCCAAGCGCCGCCGCGATGAACTGGAAAGCCAAACCCGCATACAGTTCCGCCACATTGCTACAGGCCGCAGGGAAACCCTAGAGCTGCCTGGATGGAAGCCATCAGGTGAACCCAAACGCGCAGCACTCGGGCCAGCCGAGAGGGGTGCTATGTGGCGTGATGCCGTGGCAGATGCTGTTGCCGCCGAGGATGACTACATCGAAGACATAGCCCGAGACCTTGCCGCCGATGAGGCCGAACGCTTTGGGGACGATGACGCCAAGCGCCGCGCCTTCAGTGACGCCTTTACGGGACGCGAGAAGGTGGACCATCACCTTGAGACCTACCTGTCAGCCGTGGGGCTTGCTCCGAAGACCACCGGAGAGCGCCGGGGGCTGGTCGGAAAGATGGCCCGATGGGCAGCCGGAAAGGGCCTGACCCTTGACCGTATCGACCGCAGGCAGGCGGGCAAGTATGTGGCCGAGGAGATAGACCATCTTCACCCGGTCACCCAGACAAAGCATCTAACGGCGCTGCGGCAGTATTGGATTTATCTTGCCAAGCGCGGACACATTGACCTGCCATCAGGAGAGGACCGCAATAGCGGCTGGCCGTGGAATGGGCAGCAGATCGAGAAGCGCGGCAAGCGTGTGGAGCGGGGCAGCAAGATGGAGGAGGAAAGACCCTTCACTGATGATGAAGTTCGCAAACTACTATATGCGCCCTGGCCTATGAAGAAACCCGATTGGGAAAGCCAAATACGGGATGCTACGACCATCAGCCTGTTGACCGGGATGCGGCTTGCCGAGGTGCTGACGCTATGGGTCGGTGATGTGGACAGGGATTGGTTCGACATCAAGGAAGGGAAGACCGAAGCGGCTGCACGGCGAGTGCCCATTCACCCGGACCTCAAGGCCATCGTTAAGCGCCGCACCGAAGGCAAGGCGGGGACTGACTGGCTGTTTCATGAACTGAGACCCGAACGCGATGCGGGCGATACCTTCGGGAAACGCTTTAAGAGGTTCCGCGAGGCCGTGGGTGTAGATGATCGCCGCAACGGCGTAAGGCGATCACTGGTCAACTTCCACTCGGCCCGGCGCTGGTTCACCACAAAGGCCAGACATGCGGGGCACTCGAAGGAAACTATCGCGCAAATCGTCGGACACAAAGCAGACAAGAGCGATGTGACCTTTGGAGTTTACGCGAGGGAGGCCAGTGGGGAGCAACTAAAGGCCTGTGTGGAGGATGTGCAGTTGCCGGTCTTGATTTAAATCACTTGCGGCTAAAACGGAAGTTCTTCTTGGTATTTTCCGAGGCCGTTGATCTCAAGTAATTCCTCGAAATCCTCCGGAGGAACCTTCTTGGTATCTCTCAAGGTTTTAATTAGATTATCAAGTTCATAGCTTCCGGAGACTTGGGAGTTTTTAGATGCCCCCTCGATAATTTTAATCACATGCTTATTCTCAATGTCTCCTTTATACATAGTCAGTAACTTGGCTGCTTGATTAGCAGCCTCAAAAGTTGGTGAGGACAAGTAAATGTCTATGAGCTTATCCATGATGTCATCATTTAGGAACCAGAAGAAAACCTTATCAAAGTCCGCTAAAGTAACCCCCCGCAGGCGACGCAGGGCAGCTTCCCGCAACGGAGGGAACCTGAGTGCAGAATCTAGTTCATCAAGGTCTTTCTGTGGGATGCTCTGAACATATTTGGTTAGTCTGTATTTTTGATTGTAGTCCAGATGTAGCCAAGCGTCTTTCAATTTGTGCAGAATATCAAGGCTCAAGTTAAGCTTCGTATCATCAAGCTTCTCAAATTGTTTAGATATATATTCTCTCATAGCGTCGGAATATTGAGCGTTGTGCATTACGTGAATGGCGTTCAGCGCGCAGACAGTGCGGGTGCTGTGCATGTAGTCTTCAGATTTGTCAAAAATCCCCTTGAGAAGTATGATAGTTAAATTCCTAGGCAGAGAAGGCCGGGCACGCCGCAGAGGCCCATTCTGCAAAAATTTCAGCGCCTCGGCATCATTAACCGGAAAATATTGCGAGCGAATTAGAGAACATAGCCGATCGAGCGCAAACTTTCCTTGGGCAGGTTCATGCATCAGAAGGTGGTTCACAGCCGAGTTGATGTGTAGTCTTGCTAGTTCAGCAGGGGGAGCATATCGCTCTCCATCCAAATTAAGGGATGGATGGGCGCATCTGTTTCGATCTTCCTGAAGCCTAATCAAATCAACCTGTTCTAAGGGTGAAATCATTTCCATCTTAAAGGCAAGATCGACAATTCCTCTCTCAAATTTTAAAGCGCGCTGGAAATCTTCAATCCTTGTTATTTCATCAAGTTCATGAACTTGATTTTCTGCCTCTTTGTCTCCTGCAAGTGCTAACTCCCTAAGCTTGCCTATCAGATCAAAACAAACGGCAATCCATGTAGCAACAATAGCGGACCGGTAAGAACCTGCCCGGTAGCTTCCTACCGCTTCCCGAATATAATCCCGCGCTTTTCGATCGCGGCACTTCAAAATCAATTCATCCAGGTCTTCTATTCCGACGTGCAATTCGCATCTCCTGAACACATATCTTTGCTCTCATAATCAGTGGCATGAGAGGGCTTTTTAGTAGGCTAAGCTGCTTGGTCGGTATGTGACAAGAGTGTGGCGCGACGTTAACCCGCTGGACCTGGGCGCCGCTTGGGTCCCCTTCATCCGCGTCCTTCGGGCACTCGACTTGGCTGGCCCTGAGGAGATGGTGTTGACGCTATGGGTCGTTGATGTGGATGGAGAATGGTTCGACATCAAGGAGGGAAAGACCGAAGCGGCTGCCCGTAGGGTGCCCATTCACGCGGACCTTCAAGCCATCGTTAAGCGCCGCATCGAGGGCAAGGCCAAGACCGATTGGCTATTCCATGAACTTAGGGCCAAACGCGATGCTGGGGACACCTTCGGAAAACGCTTCAAGAGGTTCCGAGAGGCTGTGGGCGTGGATGATCGCCGCGCTGGCATGAGGCGGTCCTTGGTCAACTTCCACTCAGCTCGGCGCCGGTTCACCACAAAGGCCAGACACGCGGGGCACCCTAAGGAGGCCATCGCGGAAATCGTCGGGCACAAGCCAGACAAGAGCGATGTGACCTTTAGCGTCTATGCGAAGGGTGCCAGCGAAGGGCAGTTGAAGGCTTGCGTGGGGGACGTGAAGTTGCCTGCAGCTAGTTGCATGTAAAAGCCCCGAGTTCTACAAATAAACCGAACATCATAATCCGGTGAATTAGATTGCCTGTTGAGTGGCCGAAAATTTATGAGCGCTATTGGTGGTTAAGAGGCGCTGCGGCCTCTTTTACACTTCTCGCAATGGCTTCTGAAAGTTTGCCTTGGGATAAGATGGAATTGCTTAGGGCGGTCCATGCTGCGTTTATCGCTTGGAATTTTTTAGCATCTAATGTTGCAAGTGTATTAGGGCTGGATTGGATAATCCCAGATGTAGGAGCGGCAATAGTTAATACGTTCATTATTTTTGTATCCTTATTGCTCCCATATGCATCGCTCACATTCTACAGGGGCCAAAGTCGAAGATTTTATATTAGGTGGGCAGCGTTCATAATAATAGTAATACCACTCATGATTGCTAATGTTTATAGTATATTTACTAACAACCATGACCCTTGGTTCTTACCAAGCTTGCTTCTGGTGGCTGTTTCGCACCCTTTGTTGACACTAATAAAAGAACGTCCTGCATACGGACGAGGCATAGTCCACGTCATCTCATTCTTATTGTGCTTAGAAATACTATACGCATTGAATCTTCCTGTAGTTCGAGACTCAGTTAATGAGTTTGCGTGTAGAATGGTGAGTCAGAAGCACGAGGACTGCCCTGGTTTATAAAGGTATTCGTTCGGTCCTACCTTTGGGCCACCATGAGGAGACCCTTGCGGGTTGCCTCGCCTCATAGATCAGCCACCCTTCAATCGTCCGGTCTTCCCCTTGGGCCACCATGAGGAGACCCTTGCGGGCTTCGGGAATATTACGGCACAAAATTTCGAGGCGCAGAGATCATATAAAAGGCACGCGCGTTCCCCCCTGGGGTCCCCCTTAGCGCATCTCTCCAAGCATCCCTTCACGGTCTCCCGCCCGCATACAGTACCCCGGCAAACTTTTTTCGGTGCCCCGCTGGCTCTCACATTCGAGAACCCAAAGGGGGAACCTCTTGGTGTTCTTAGCGGATACTCAGCAATGCTCCTCTCACATCTGAGAAGAGCGCATATTCTCGAAAGTGATAATAAATACAATATGTTGACTGAATGTTGTGGCTGGTCTTATGCCGTCCTCAGCGCACCAACCGCGCGGACAAACCAAGGGACAGGACACCATGAACACCACCACAGCCACCACCCACTGCCACCGCTCCACTCAGATCATCAGCCTGGGCATCCTTGAGGTCTTCATTGATCGGTGCCCGGAACGAGCGCCGCGCCCTTCGATTGAACACGCTGGACATGGGGAGATGGTCATTGACGCAGGCCATTACTCTGTCCTGGTAGCACCGAAGGTTCCCAGCAAGGACAGCCTGATGGCGGCAGCTATCGGGACAATGATAGGTGCTGCAGGGGTCTTCTGGGCGATGCAACTCTAACAGGTTCGCTAAGGTATCCTTCAGGCGAACCAGTGTAAGCGGTCTCTCTCGGTGGTTCGATAATGCTTGTTGACAACTTAAATCGAACCGTTAATAAACAGACCAGATAAAGCGAACCGAGAGAGGCCTCGCCATGTTCATCCGTGCCTATCTTCGTGCATCGACCAAAGAGCAGGACGCTAACCGCGCCCGAGCATCGCTGGACCAGTTTGCAGCCGACAACGGCATAAGGGTGGCAGGCTACTATGTTGAGAACGAGAGCGGGGCCAAGCTGTCCCGCCCTGAACTGTTCCGGCTGCTGGATGACTGCCAGCCCGGCGATGTTCTGCTAGTTGAACAGGTGGACCGCCTTAGCCGCCTTAACGCCACCGATTGGGCACAACTTAAGGCCACCATTGCGCAGAAGAAGGTGCGCGTTGTGGCGCTGGACCTGCCAACCTCCCATCAGCTTATCCAGTCCGGTGACGAATTTACCGCGCGGATGCTGGATGCGCTGAACGGTATGATGCTGGACATGTTGGCTGCAATCGCCCGCAAGGATTACGACGACCGCCGCCGTAGGCAGGCGCAGGGGATTGAGACAGCCAAGGCGAAGGGGAAGTTCAAAGGGCGCCCTGAGGATGCCGATAGGAATGCAGCCATCATGTCTATGCTGCGCAAAGGCCAAAGCTGGAACAGCATCGTCGCTGCAACTGGATGTTCGCGGTCAACCCTTGCGCGGCTGGCAAAGCGTGTTGCCGCTGATGCGGGCGAGGCTGCCTGATCGTGGCGCCGGGCGATTGTCCCCACCTTACGCCTATACGCCCGCCCAAGGACACCGCCATGCCCAGCGCCAAGCAACCCGCACGGAGACCGCCACGGTAGCCCGCAGGACTGCCGTTAGGCACCCGCCCGCTGCCTACCTAGCCGGAACCGCTAGAGGCTGTCAGTGAGTCCCACCGCAGGTGCTACGCAAGCCGGGACGGGGTATCCGTCTAGCTGATACGATTTTCCCCGCCTTATGCCCAAGGAAGTCGGCCCGGTCAGGAAAGTCCTGCCGGGTTTTCTCATGCCGGAACCCAACACAGCGCCGCCCTGCCTGAGCGTGTGGGCGTCAACGGCGTTTCGTATCCCGTCACTGTCTTAAACCACCCTCAGCACCCTCTCAGGCAGCACCCGTTGGCCCAATCACCTGCGGCCCTTATTCGCATCCAGTATCCACGAAGGACATCAAGACCATGGCAAGCAGAGCCAACCGCCGTAACAACGGCACCGACCTTATGTTTATCTCCGACCTGCGCCAACTCACCGCGCGCCACCTGCCAGAAACCGTTGGGGTAACCCGAAAGGGCGACCAATGGAGCATGGCGCGGCTGCGCCCCGAGGTTGCCAATGTCATTGACGCCCTGGCCCAGCGCCATGTTGAGGGCACCGGCAAGCAGATCACCAAATCGGAGATTTTGGCCGCAGCACTGAACCTCTCGCTGCCCGTCTTGGCTGCTCGCATGTTCCCCGCGAAGGGCACCGTCTGATGGCACTGGACGCGACCCGGCAAGACAGCGGAGACCCGGTCTGCCCGAAGTGTGGCGTTCAGTTTCAGCCCCGAAGGAGCAATCAAAGATTCTGCGACAAAGAGTGCCAAAGAGCCACATCCAAACACAGCGCAAGGGGTGCCCGTGCCGGTGAGAACGGCCAGCGCAATCGGGACCACTACGAACGCGCGGCACGGCTTAGCTATGACCTCAACCGCATGGCGCCTTGGGAACGCCCTGCCTATCTGTCTCGGCTTATTGTGGCAGCGAAGGACGGCAACGCGAAGCTGCGCAACATCCTGACCGACCCAAAGTTGCTTGGTGCTAACCGGACATCACCTATCGGCAAGCTATATCCCGACAGCAAGAACTGCGACGTGCTGAACATTGCGAAGGAGGCCAACGCCTATTGCCGTAAGCACTGGGGCATCGGCATCAAGGCTGCTATCGGCACGACAGCTAATCCACCCCCCGCATATGTAATAGAGGAACCCGAAGGTGAACTGATCGGCCCTGTGAAGGAAAGCTATTGGCGGCACCTCAGGCGGAACGGTCAACTCAGCTTTCGGAAGCAACCGATTACAGGCAACTACGACTGGCGTGAATTGGCGCGTGTCATGCGTGACCCAGGATGGGGGCGTTACTGGCACCAAGACGATGCTCAACAGGACGACAGCTAATCCACCCCCCGCATATGTAATAAAGGAACCCGAAGGTGAACTGATCAGGCTAACCTCCATCATGGTCATCATCAAGAAGACCACCCTGAACATGCCAACTATGACATGCCTCCGAAGTATCGCCTGCCATGGGCAGGACATCTTCGGATTGCCTCATCAGGCATCTTAAATCGGCTTCGTCTTGGGAGTGACCAAGATCATGGGTCTTCTGCGCGAAGCGCCCCTCAACATCGCCATGAGCATCAGCTGAAGGGGCACCCTGACTTCAACAGGCCTAACTTCAGGCGCGCCTCATCATCCATCCCTAGGAAACAATCTATGCCCTCTCCCTCATCCCTGACGTGCGATGACAAGCCGGTCCACGGTAAGACTCGCCTTGATATTTACACCGATGGTTCATCCCTCGGTAACCCTGGCCCCAGTGGCTGGGCCTTTGTTGCAGTCGCGATAGACGAAGCTGGCCGCGTGATAGATCGCCAAGAGCGTTTCATGCCCGGCCGCAGCGTAAGCACAAACAACCGCGCCGAGATGGCCGCAGCATTGAACGCCATGCAGTTTGCCCGCGACTATCGCACCCCATCGGGTCAGACTGTTCAATCGGTGACCATTGCCACGGACAGCCAGTATGTCGCCAAGGCATTTCCCGAGTGGCTGCCTAAATGGATTGCCCGAGGGTGGCAGAAGTCCAACGGGGATGCTGTTGAGAACCGCGACCTGTGGGAACGCATGATCGCTGCCGCCGATGGCCTGGAACTGACCTGGTGCAAGATCAAGGGCCATAGCGGGCACCCCGAGAATGAGCGCGCAGACGTGCTGGCCAAGGCTGCCGCCGAACGTGCCGCAGAACAGCTTACCTGCAGACGCTGACAGGAGGGTAATTGAGAGCATTAGAGTGCGTCAATACCGAGCTAGTGAGCCTCGCTTTGGAAGGAGACCCGAGGCCCTGCGCCGCACCGATGCGGACACCCGCCCTGCCCACCTCAAATGGGTCACCGTCAAGATTCGCCCTGAGGTTTTCCAGGCGATGAGCCTGATGGTGAACGGCATAAAGCCGCCACCGGCAATCACCTGACGCAATCCGAAGTGCTGTTAGCAGCGTTCAACTTGGCGCTGCCCGTTCTGGTTACCCGTCTATTTCCTTCTGAGGCTAATGAAGCATGACCGCCACCGCTACCAATGCCACCACCATCTTCCCCGGCAGGGGCATGGCGCCACCCCGCTTCAACACCGCTTGGCGGGCCGTTCGACAATCACACATGGACGATGAAGCCATCTTTCAAGTCACCATGGTGCTGCCTTCAATCATTGCTGAGATGCGCACCCATTGGGAGAGGCTGAGAGATATGGGCATGGCCGCTCTCTACGATTGGGAAGCTGAGAAGGAGCGGGCCGCAGGGCTGGCCTTTCACATCATCGACCGCACCCCGGCCTGAACACCCCCACAATCTGAACCCGTTAGCACACCCATTCATCATGACTACTCGAAACTCACGCGGCCACCGGGAAGCGTGGACGCTCATGCATAAGACAACCCTGACCATTGCAGACGTGGTGGGCATCACCATCGCTGAAGTTGATCTGCTGAAGGGGGAATACGACCAGCTCAAGGCCAAGCAGACCCCTACCGGCGATTGGTTCGCCGACCAGAGCAAGCCCACGGTAACCGGCTAAGGCCCCCTCTACTAACTTGACATAGCAGCCCTACGCACCCCCGCAGGTTCGCCCTGACGGGGTCTTTTCATGTCCACCGAAAGGACCGAAACCATGAATGCCATCCCCCGCGCCGCCCTTCGCATTGTCCCTCAGGCAGTCTCTGAGGCGCAGCCTGTAGGCAACACCCCTGCCGCCTTCGCTTTTGAAGACCAGCCCGTCCGCACCCTGAACATCAACAGTGAGCCTTGGTTCGTTGCCAAGGATGTTTGCCAAGTGCTGGGCTATGCCGACCACATCAGCGCCATCAAACAGCATTGCCGTGGGGTGGCAAAACACCACCTCACCGACGTCTTGGGCCGCACCCAGGAAGCGACCATCATTCCCGAGCGCGACCTTTACCGCCTCGTCATGCGGTCCAAGCTGCCCAGCGCCGAACGTTTCGAGGAATGGGTTGTCGGCACCGTCCTGCCTGCCATCCGCAAGACCGGGTCCTGCATCGGCGGCGAAGAACGCCTAGACCCCAGCGCCCCCGATTACATGGAACGGATGCAAGACCTGTTGCTGGCTGCCAAGGAACGGAAGCTGACTGAGGCTGAAGCCAAGATCGAGGTCCTTCAGCCCAAGGCCTTCGCTCTGATCGAGGAGGCCAGCGGGTCTATGCTGGTCCGTGATGCCGCCAAGGCCCTCAAGTCCACCCAGACGGCCCTCTATAGTTTCCTTGAGTGCAGGAGCTGGGTCACCAAGAAGACCGACAAGAACCCCCAGCGCAAAGCCACCGCAGCAGCAACCAAGAGCGGCTATATGACCACAAGACCGCAAGGGATGCGAGGGGCAATCTCAAGACAACCCCGATGGTGACCCGGAAAGGCTTTGCCTACCTTGCACAGCACAAGGCCCGACCGCAGGCCCCACAGGCCCTCTAAACCATTCCCAGCACACACCACCCGGAACCTCAGGAGCCGCCCAGCGCGTGCCGGAGGGCTCCCAGTCACATCTTCACACCGAACAGGAAAGATCATCACCATGGCAACTTACTTCGACCCATCGACCGGCCAATTAGAGAGCGGCACCCCCAGCACTTCCGGCTTGGGCAACCCTCAGGCCCAGCCCGCCCAGCCGCGAACACTTCCGGTGCGGCACTGAAGTCACCTTCCGCACGGATAACGAGATAGGCGAACAGACCATGACCAAGACCCCCAAGCAGGGAGGACGCTGGATTCAAGCCAGCGAACTGGCCCGAGGTGGTGAAGTCGAGCGCACCATCCGCAGCGGGAAAACCGGCAGCCCTGTCCTGGGCCGCCTCTACAACGGCAATGACACCGTGGAGATTAGAGGCCAGCGCATGTCCCTGAACATCGCCGCCGATCTGGGTTAAATTAGCCGCGATGCCAACGGAGGGTTTTCTTCTAGCGGCGATGCCGGAAGCGACCGGACACCGCAGGCCACCTCTCAGCAGCCCCCGCAGGGACAGCCGGAAGGGACGCCCGAAGGTGAACCCCAGGCAGAAGTCTTCAGGGCATCCAATGAGACCGAGGCAGCCATTACAGCCTTGACCCAAACCACTCTGTGGGGCGCGCAGATCGCGGCCATCAACTCGGTCGTGGAGACAGGGGAGGTTGACCCGCGTGCCATCGAGCGCCTAGCGCAGCAGGCAGGGAAGGAACCCGCCCAGATGGCCCAGCAGGTGCTGCAAGACTTCGACGGCTTCCACGGCGCGATCAGCAGCGGCATAGAGAGTGCTGGGGTCCATGACCTTGAGCTGTACGATGAGTTCGTTGGAGGCGACCAGCGTCACTACCGCACCATGCAGAAAGCCGTTCGTGACCTGATGATGCACAATGACACATCGGGCTTCGACCGGCTGGCGACCAGCTATCGCGAGGCGTTGGATGTGATCGACCCCGAGGCTGTGGCAGAAGTCCTGGACGCAGCAGGCATCAAGCATCGTCGCGGCGACGGAGGCAACATTGTGATGAACCTCCCGGGACATGAGGAGGTGAGCTATCGGGCAGCCATGAAGGCGGGAATGATAAAGGTCAGCCGGGCGTGACCAAGTAGGAGCTCCATACAAATATCCAGAAAAATCTGAGAAGGCCGCCTTTGCGGTCGTTTTTCGCATCCTGAACCCCGGCCCGAGCGGCTGGGCATTAGTCCCCGCCGCAGTAGACCGTGCAGGCCGCGTAATAAGCCATGAGGAGCGTTCCATACCTTGGCGCAGTGTAAGTGGGAACAATTGCGCTGCGATGGCCATAGGGTTGAATGCCATACTGTCTGTCCGCGATTATCGCACGCCAGATTGGCCAGCCGGTTCATCTGATGACTATCGCCACAGATGCCAGTATGTTGCCAAGACGTTTTCCATAGTGGTTGTCCTACTGAATTGCCAATTGTGGCGAAACTCCAGCGAGGATGATGTCGAGAACCGCAAGTTGTGGAAACGCATAATCGCCGCCGCTGACGGGCTTCAACTGACTTGGCGCAAGTTTAAGAGCCACAACTGGCACCTCAAAAATGAGCGCGCGGGTGCACTCGCTAAGGCCGCGGCGAAACGCGCTAAACCCGCGCGCATGTTCTGGCGCTGGTCTTACAAGAAAACAACGCGCCTCCATCCACGTTCAGGGCGCGGCCGCTTAGCTCTAGCTGGACGCAATTAGGCGTTCTGCAGCACCGGAGGGGCATCAATATGCAAGCTAGAAAGCCAGTTAGAGTAGGCGGCCTCATACGCCGATTCTGTCAAGGCTGTTGAAGGCCAATGCGGCGCCAAGACCCCTTTTGGAAGGTTAACACTTGCATCTCCAAACGTATATTGGAGAAGATCGCGGGGGAAGATGTCGAAGAAAGAAGTATGCCCTAAAAAGCTAAACTCTCCCGCAAGCGAAGCTACTTTGAAACGTAACCCTCTTATATGTGCATAGTCTCTATTTTTCTCTCCATGCTCCACTACTAAGGTTATGCCTAGTAGGTCCCCGCTTAGAGTCGCTCCTTTGAGGTTTGACCGAACAAAAAACGCTCGGTTTACCTCTGACCTGCCAACATTCGGGGCAAATTGTATTTCAGAGTCACTCAGAATTGATCGAACAAAGTGAGTGTGCGAAAACTTATTAGCGAAGAACCTGCATTTAGTTAAGTTTGCATAGGAAAGATCGGCCAACTCTAATTTCGCACTAGAAAAATCTACACCTGCTGCGCTCGCCATAGTAAGTTTTGCATAAACAAAGTTGGAGTGTGAAAAATCCGCGCCTTTGCAGTAAGCACCTTCTAATAAGCTTTTGTAAAAACTTGCATGGGCGAAATTTGATCCTTCTATATCCGCTCTCCGCAAGCAGGTATTAGATAAATCAAGTCGATAGCCTTTGCGTTTCCCGTCGACATGACTTCTTTCGATCTCTATCTGCGATTCGCTCCTTCGCCCAATAACTGTAAGAGCAAGTTGAATGTCGCTTCGAGGCCGATTAAGAGAAAGAACCCACTCGTAAGGAGTAGTATTCATCTTTTTATCCAGCGAATCCTCGTTGCAATCCGTCGGGTAATCGCTAAAGCTCTCTACAGAAGCTGGAGCATTTTCGCGAATATAACCACATAATATCTCCATCACTCTTACATGATCTCGGCCATGGTCATGGCGAGCAGAGTCTTGAGCTATACGCTCAAGGGAAAGTATTGCGCCTATTCGAACTTCAATGTTTGGAACTGTCTCTTTAAATACTTGCCATTCGCCCTCGGCGCCAATAGTTTCTCCGATGTTCAACTTCAATGTATCGCCGAGCCATTGAACGACCGTCCGCTCTTCTTGCCACGTTGCGACAGTGTACCAATATTCCTCTGTTACTTCGTCCGTTCTTTCATTGTACGTTTCTCTCCAATCCTTCCCGACAATTTTCGTCCGAGCATTGTTGACGTAGGATGAGAGAACACTGTTGGTGCAACTTACGCGATCAGAACCTCCCGTCCAGATTGTCACAGACCGCCCGATTTTTTCTACTGATTTAGCGGTACCTAGTTGCTCGACCGCTTTGTTAATTCGATCCGTCATATGTCCTTCTTTTTGGAAAAGAACAGTCCGGTGTTTGAGGACGGTGCCCCATATCAAAAAAGGGCTTCCCAAAATAGCGGTAATCAAAGCGCCGGTGCTTAGGGTCGGTTCTCCCTGCGAAAATATCGTCCTGACCAGAAGCGAAGCAGCAGATACTAGCGCGAGAATGAACAGAATAGCTACGACCACACTCATAAGAGGGCCAATAGGCCGGGCGACGTTCCAGTTTGGAGCGTGGGTGATTCCCAGCCAGTCCGTCATGCTAGCAGCGCGTTTTGAGGGTTTAGCCATTCAACTCCCCATAGAGCATCAGTAAATGCTAGACGGAGACTACATCAGGCTCAAGCAGCGGCCATGCGCCAGCAGTCTCCACTGATGCAAACACCTAGCACTTAGACTCAGGGCATGTAATCAGCATCATGCAATCAGCACATCAGTAGTTTCCCGATAACTACCTGATGTCACAATATTTTTTGAAAATGGTGGAGCCGAGGGGAATCGAACCCCTGGCCTCGTCATTGCGAACGACGCGCTCTACCAACTGAGCTACGGCCCCACTGGCGTTCTTTTTGTCCCGGCCGCCGGGAATGTCAAGCGGGTGAATTGCGCGGTGCCAGGTGGATTGTGATGCCGTCGCGTCCCCGGACGGTCAGGCGTGCGACCGGGGTGGGGGGCCGGGGGCCGGGGCGAAGATGGAAGGCCTGGGCGATGCGGGCCAGCATGACCACGCCCTCGACCATGGCAAGGCCCGCGCCGGGGCAGACCCGCTGGCCTGCCGAAAAGGGGATAAAGGCGTCGCGGGCGCTGTTCTGGGTTTCCGGGCGATGCCATCTGGCAGGATCGAACTCATCCGGCCGGTCCCAGAGGCGCACATGGCGATGCAGATGCCAGGGCGACAGGACCAGTTGCGCGCCGGGCGGCGCCCTGCGCCCGCGCAGCGTTTCCGATCGCGCCGCCTGCCGGACCATCATCGGGACCGGGGGATAAAGCCGCAGCGCCTCTCGGAACACCGCGCGGGTGGTGCGCAGGGCCTTGACCCCGGCCATATCGGGGGTCAGGGACGCTGCCTCGGCGGCGACGGCCTTCTGCCATTCGGGATGGGCCGCCAGCAGCCACAGCGCCCAGGCAAGCGCCGAGGCGCTTGTTTCGTGACCGGCCAGGAAGAAGATCGCCACCTGGTCCACCATCTCGGCTTCCGAAAAGCGGCGGCCGGTCTGCGGATCAGGCGTGGTCATGATCCGTGTCGCCAGGTCGTCGGGCGCCCCGCCGACGCGGATCGCGTCCATCCGGCCCTTGACCAGCCCGGCGATCAGGCTGCGGATTTCCCCCGCCGTGCGTCGCGTGCGCCGGGAATGGAGATGCGGCAGCCAGCGGGGCCAAGGCAGCAGCGCGGCCCAGTTGACCACCGGCTGCGCGTCCTGGTGCGCGCGAAAGGCGGCAAAGACCCGTTCCGCCGTCTCGTGCTCGATCGGCATCGAGAACATCGCGCGGAAGATCACGTCGGCTGCGGCATGGCTGGCCTCTGGCTCGATGTCCTGGGGGCCCGGCTTCAGCCGCGCGACCATGGCATCGGCCGCACCGAAGATGGCGGGCAAGGTATCGTGCAGCCTGCCGCCGTCGAAGGCCGGGTCGATGATGCGGCGCTGCGCAGCCCATTCCGGTCCATTGGTCACGAAGACCGAGGCCCCCAGCAAGGGCGCAAGGCCCGTACGAAGGCGGTTCGACTTGGGAAAATCCTGGGGCCGGTCCTTCAGGATCAGGCGTACCAGGGCCGGATCGTTGCAGAAGAAGCTGTGGACCAGCGGGCTGCGGAATTCGGCCATCCAGGCGCGATACAGCCGTTCAGGCAGGGCGGACAGCAGGTCGCGGCGAAAGGCGCGGGCAAAGCGAAGCACGCTGCCCCGGCCCTCGGTCGTCTGGGGGCGGGGCGGGATCATGGCAGGCCCGGCCCGGCCGGAATGGCGATGCGTCCCGGCGAGGGATGGCGCCCGGCGAAGCGGTCGGCAAGCCGACGCGGCCCGGCGGTGATGGCGAAATAGTCGTAATCGCCCGGCCGGTCGAAGGCGCAGAGATATTGCAGATGCAGCCGGAACCACCGCCACCGCAGATCGCGCTGCAGACGCGGCGACAGGGTCTGCGTGAAGGCCGCCGACAAGACCAGCGGCCATCGCTGCCCAGGCCTCGCGACCCCCGACACCGCGACCGGATCGCACAAGGCGAAGCTGCAGGGATCCCCGGGGGCGGTGACGTCCAGCCAGAACAGATCCGGGCGTTCCGACAGAAAGGCCAGGTCGGCCCGCAGCCGATGCGCGCGGGGCAGGAACGAGGCCATCGGCACCACCTGACCCAGGGTCAGAAGCGCCAAGGCCGGACGATCCGACGCCGGTCCGCCCCGCCGGATCATGTCCGCCAGGACCGAGACCGCCAGATAAGCGCCCGAGGAATGGCCGACGACCAGGACCTCGTCCAGATCTTCGGCCAGGGCCTGGGCAATGCGGTCGGCGAACTGCGCCAGCCGTTGTTCCAGTTGGGGCGGATAGGCGCCGTGCAGGCCGGCGGTGAAGGCATAGTCCTGCATCAGGTAGTGGGCAAACAGGCGATGGTCCTGGGACCGCGCTAGGACCAGCACCCACCAACCAGTTGCAAGCGCGGCGCCCATCCCAAGCCATTCCAGCCCCGTCAGGGCCGTCGCGCCCCATCCCGCCAGCATGGCCAGCAGGACTGCGGCCAGAAGTTGCAGCACCAGCACCGCGACCGGATAGAGCGCCGCCAGAACCGGCCCGCGCCGCAATCGCATCAGCCGCCGCAGCGCGCCCGAGGCGATATAGATCCACGCCGTCCGCAGCATCCGCGCATAGGTCGCAAGGATGCCCCCCTGCATCGACGCCTGCACGAGGTCGGACCAGACCAGAACCTCGACCTGCGCCTGGGCCATGCCCTCCGGGAAGCAGGCGCGGGTCTGCCAGCCGAAAGCGGCCCCGCCGGCGGGTTTTTCCACCGTCAGATCAAAGCCGCCGACCTGTGCCTGCCTTCGGGATTCGCGGCGATAGAGTTCGCGGTAGCGACGCGGAGGCATGGGATCGAAGCCGGGCACATAGAACACCCGGCGGCGGAACGGTCGCGTCATCGTCTGTCTCGGTTGTGTCAGGACAGCATAAGACAACCGCCCGTTGCTGCAAGGGTCTTCAGCCTTGCTGCCACCGTGCCTGGTTCTGCTGGATGGCGGCGATGCGCCTGGCCGTTGGCGGATGCGACAACAGCCAGGCCGGGGCCGATCCCCCGCGATTGCCGGTCAGGCGTTCCAGCTTGCGGAACAACGAGATCTGCGGATCCGTCCCCAGGCCCGCGCGGATCATCAGGGCGCTTGCGAAGCGGTCCGCCTCGAATTCGTCGTCGCGCGACAGGCGGGCGGCGACGGCGGTGGCGATCAGTCCGGCGATCCAGGCGCCCAGGCCGGGGATGATGCGCCCCAGAACGCCCGCAAGCGCCATGCGGATCGCGTTCTGCCCCGCAAAGTCGATCATCCGCCGCCGGGCATGGCCGTGGGCCACATGACCCAGTTCATGGGCGATGACGCTGGCCAGTTCCTCGGGCGTGACCTCTCCGGCGTCCAGCTTGCGGATGAAGCCGCGGGTCAGGAAGATGCGCCCGTCGGGGGCGGCAAGCCCGTTCACGGGTTCCACCTCATAGACATGGGCGCGCACGGGCGGCAGGTCCATGGCCCGGCCCAGCCGTTCCAGCATCGGCACCAGCCGGGGATGGTTCAGCGGCGTCGATTTCTGGTTCAGTTCCTGCCGCAGCCGGTACAGGGAAAAGAACCACATGGCGGCCAGATACAGAACCAGCAGGATGATCGGCAGGTATTTCATCATGCGCCCAATATGGTCCCGTCCAGGCCCTCGCGCCAGAGGTTCAGCCCAGGATCCGCATCGCCTGCGTCAACCCGTCCAGCGTCATGGGCATCATCCGGTTTTCGAAGATTCGGCCGATCATGGCGATGGACTGGGTATAACCCCAATGCGCCTGCGGGACCGGGTTCAGCCAGACATGGTCGGGCCAGGTCTCGGCCGCGCGGCGCAGCCAGACCTCTCCGGCCTCGGGGTTCCAGTGTTCGTTGGCCCCGCCGGGAACCGCGATCTCATATGGCGACATCGACGCATCGCCCACGAAGATGCATTTGTAGTCGCGCCCGAAGCGGTGCAGCACGTCCCAGGTCGGCGTCTGTTCGGTCCAGCGGCGGCGGTTGTCGGTCCACACGCCCTCGTAAAGGCAGTTGTGGAAATAGAAATGCTCCATGTGCTTGAACTCGGCCCGCGCGGCCGAGAACAACTCGTCCACGACGCGGATATGGTCGTCCATCGACCCACCCACGTCCAGAAACAGCAGCACCTTGACGGCATTGCGCCGTTCCGGCCGGGTCTGCACGTCGATATAGCCGTGATCTGCCGTGGCGCGGATGGTGGCGGGCAGGTCCAGTTCGTCCGCCGCCCCATGCCGCGCCCATTGGCGCAGGCGCTTCAGCGCGACCTTGATGTTGCGGGTGCCCAGTTCGACATTGTCGTCGAAGTCGCGGAATTCACGCTTGTCCCAGACCTTGACCGCACGGCGGTGGCGGGATTCGTCCTGGCCGATGCGCACCCCTTCGGGGTTGTAGCCATAGGCGCCGAAGGGCGAGGTGCCGCCCGTGCCGATCCACTTGCTGCCGCCTTGGTGGCGCCCCTGCTGTTCGGCCAGCCTTTCGCGCAGTTTGCGCATCAGATCCTCGAAACTGCCGCTGCCCTGGATTTGGGCCTTTTCGGCATCGGTCAGCAGCTTTTCGGCCAGCTTCTCAAGCCAGTCGCGGGGGATCGCCTGTTCGGTCACAAGCGCCTCGACCGGAATGGCTTCAAGGCCCGAGAACGCCTCGGCGAAGGCCCGGTCGAAGCGGTCGATGTGGCGCTCGTCCTTGACCAGGGCCAGACGCGCCAGATGATAGAAGCCATCGACCGTCCAGCCTGCGACACCCGCCTGCATCCCGGCCATCAGGTCCAGCCATTCCCGCAGCGAGACCGGGACCCCTTGCCGGCGCAGGCTGTCGAGGAATGGAATGAACATCACATCATCCGGTCGATGATGACGGTCGCAAACAGGCCCACGACCGCGAAGGCGATGGCGAAGCCGGCCGCATACTGCGCGCGGTCGCGTCCCGTGCCGCCCAGTCCGACGGCGCGGCGCCAGCCCAGGATGGCACCGATGATGGCGGCGACGATGACGATCATGGGGGCCTCTGGTCCTGTTCCGTCCCTCCAGATAGCCGCTGGTCCGGCGTGGTGCAACCAAGGGCATGGGAACGGGTGTCCCCGAAAGGGGTTGAGCCACAGGCGAAAACGCAGGAGGACGCTATGGCCGAGAAGGAAAACCCCGACGCCGTTCCCCCCGGCACCCCCGGCGCGGGCGAGAACATCTGCCGCAAATGCGAAGGCAGCGGACGGATCGAGGGCAAGGAATGCCCAGAATGCGGCGGCACCGGCAAGGTCACGACCGGCATCGGCGGGGGCTGAGCAGGGTTGGCGGCCCGCCGATCAGGCGCTTCCTGGGGCGAAGCGCAGACCGTCTTCCTAGGCCGCGGGCCTGCGACGGACGGTCAACTGGCGCCAGAAGAAGACCAGGGTGAACAGCGCGGTCATGACCACCACGATGGTCGGGGCAGGCGCGCTGTCCAGCCAGAAACTGATCCAGATGCCTGCCAGGCTGCATCCTGCGCCGATGACCACCGACAGGACCAGCATCGCCTGCAGGCGACGGGTCAGCAGGAAGGCAATGGCCCCCGGCGCGATCAGCAGCGCCACCGACAGGATGATGCCCACCGCCGACAGCATCGCCACCACCACGGCCGAGATCATCGCCAGCATCCCGTAATGCAGCCAGCCGACGGCCAGCCCGGCCACCCGCGCCTGAACCGGATCGAAGACCAGCAGCGCGAAATCGCGCCATTTCAGCACCAGGACCAACCCCACCACGGCCGAGATCGAGCCGGCCGACAGGAAGTCGTCCGGCCCGACCCCCAGGATGTTGCCGAACAGGATATGATCCAGATGAACGTCGGTCGGGAATTGGGTATAGATCACCAGCCCAAGCCCGAACATCCCGGCCATCACCACGCCAAGCGTCGTGTCGGGCTTGATGCGGCTGTTGGCATCCAGCCAGCCCGCCGACAGCGCACAGATCATCCCCGCCACGAAGGCCCCGATCAGCAGGGGGATGCCCGCCAGATAGGCCAGCACGATCCCCGGCAGCACCGCATGGCTGATCCCGTCGCCCATCAGCGCCCATCCGCGCAGGACCAGAAAGCAACTGAGAAGGGCCGCGGGGATGCTGACCATGACGGCGATCAGCATGGCCTCGACCATGAAGGGGAAGGCGAAGGGCGCCGTCAGCCAGGTCATCGGGTAACCTTTCGGATGCGGCGGCGGCTGGCAAGCAGGCCGTGGCGGGGGGCGAAAATGAAGGCCGCAAGGAAGATCAGGGTTTGCAGCACGACGATGATGCCGCCCGTCGCGCCGTCCAGGAAGAAGCTGACATAGGCGCCGATGGCCGAGGTCAGCGTGCCGATCGCCACCGACAGCGCGATCAGGCGCGGAAAGCGGTCGGTCAGCAGATAGGCCGTGGCGCCCGGCGTCACGACCATGGCGATGACCAGGAAGGCGCCGACGGTCTGCATGGCGGCGACCGTCGATCCGGCCAGCAGCGTGAAGAACAGCACCCGAAGCCGCCCCGGATGCAGCCCGATGGTGCGCGCATGGCTTTCGTCGAAGAAGACCACCATCAGGTCGCGCCACTTCGCCAGCAGGATCACCAGGGATACTCCGCCGATGACCGCCAGTTGCAGCGTGTCGGCGGGCGTGATCGCCAGGATGTTGCCCATGGTGATCGCCTGAAGATCGACCGAGACCGGATTCAGAGAGATCATGAACAGCCCGATCCCGAAGAAGCCGGTGAAGATCAGGCCGATGATGGCGTCCTCCTTCAATCCCGTGCGGCTGTTCAGGAACAGCATGGTCAGCGCGGCCAAGCCACCCGAAAGGAAGGCGCCAAGGGCGAAGGGCAGGCCCAGCATGTATGCGCCCGCGACGCCAGGCACGATGGAATGGGACAAGGCGTCGCCGATCAGACTCCACCCTTTCAGCATCAGGTAGGCGGACAGGAAGGCGCAGACCCCGCCGACCAGGGCCGAAACCCAGATGGCGTTCGCCATGTAGCCGTAGGTGAAGGGGATCAGCAGGGCATCCCACATCAGGCGTCGCCAGCGGGGGTTTCACACCCCCGCACCCCCGTGGGATATTTTTGCCAGAATGAAAGGGCGCGGGTCATTCGTCCTTCTTTCGCGCGCGTTGGTCATAGAACACCAGCGGCCGTTCGTCGTCGGTGAACACGTCCACGCTGCGCCGGTCGGCGTCGTCGTGCAGCGCCGCGCCCCCCAGGACGAAGTGGCGCAAGACGCCGCCGAAGGCATGGCGCAGGTTTTCGGGGGTGAAGGTCGTCTCGGTCGGGCCGCTGGCAAGGACGGTGCCCTTCACCATCACCACCCGGTCGCAATATTCCGGCACCGAGCCGAGATCGTGGGTCGAGACCAGCATCACCCGCCCTTCCTCGCGCATGGCCTTGAGCAGGGCGATGATCGCCTCCTCGGTCTTGACGTCCACGCCGGTGAAGGGTTCGTCCAGCAGGATCACCCGCGCCTCTTGCGCGATGGCGCGGGCCAGGAAGACGCGTTTCTTCTGGCCGCCGGACAGTTCGCCGATCTGGCGCCAGCGGAAATCGGTCATGCCGACGCGGGCCAGGGCCGCGTCCACCGCCTGCCGGTCGATGGGGCGGGCGCGGCGGAAAAAGCCCATATGGCCGTATCGGCCCATCATCACGACGTCTTCCACCAGGACGGGAAAGGTCCAGTCCACCTCCTCGGCCTGGGGGACATAGGCCACGAGGTTTCTTGCCAAGGCCTGTTCGACGGTGCCGCCCATGATGCGGACCTGGCCCGAACTGTGCGGAAGAAGGCCCATCAGCGCCTTGAACAGCGTTGATTTTCCCGCGCCGTTGACGCCGACAAGGGCGGTGACGGACCCTTGTGGCACGGTGAAGCTGGCGTCGCGCAGCGCAGTGACGCCGTTGGAATAGGCAACGGTCAGGTTCCGGACCTCGATCCCGTCATTCATTCCGCAGACCATCCACGATGGTTTCCGATGTCACGCGCAGCAGGTCCAGATAGGTGGGGACGGGGCCGCTAGCCTCGGACAGGCTGTCCACGTAAAGGACGCCGCCATAGATCGCCCCGGTTTCGGATGCGACGCGGCGGGCAGGGCGGTCGGAGACGGTGGATTCCGAAAAGATCACACGGACATCGTTTTCGCGCATCACGTCGATGACATGGCGCACCTGCTGGGGCGTGCCCTGCGCGTCCGCATTGATCGGCCACAGGTAGAGTTCCCGCAGGCCGAAGTCGCGGGCGAGATAGGAGAACGCGCCCTCGGAGGTGACCAGCCAGCGGCGGTCCTGGGGCAGGGCGCGGGCGGCATCGCGCAGGGGGGCGATGGTGTCGGTGATCCGCGCCTTGTAGGCTTCGGCATTCGCGCGATAGGCCGCGGCGTTGTCGGGATCGGCGCCCGCCATCGCGGCGGCAATGTTGTCCACATAGATCAGCGCGCTGTCCAAAGCCATCCAGGCATGGGGATTGGGCTTGCCGTCGTAATCGCCGCCCGTGATCGACATCGGTTCGACGCCGTCGCTGACGACCGCGACGGGGATATCGCCCATCTGGTCGATGAACTGCTGGAACCAGCTTTCCAGGTTCAGCCCGTTCGCCAGGACCAGATCGGCATCGGACGTGCGGATCAGATCGCCCGAGGTGGGCTGATAGTTGTGAATCTCAGCCCCCGGCTTGGTGATCGATTCCACGTCCGCCGCATCGCCTGCGACATTGCGGGCCATGTCCGCGATGATGGTGAAGGTGGTGGCGACCTTCATCCGCTCGGCATGGGCGGGAAGGGCGGCCAGGGCAAAGGCGAGAACAAGGAATGACTTCATGATGCAGTTATGTGCGAGTGATTCTCATCTGTCAATAGTTGAGAACTAGTTGCAACTGAACGCGGGATGCGGCATGAAGGTTCCATGGAAAGCCGTGCCTTACAGTTGGAACAGGCCCTGCGCCGGGCGGGGGTGCGGGTGACGCGGCAGCGCGCGGCCCTTTTGCGGGTGATCGCGGGCAGCGAGGATCATCCCGATGCCGCCGAACTGCATCGCCGGGCCGAGGCCGCGGGGGCCGGGGTGTCGCTGGCGACCGTTTACCGCACATTGACCACGTTGCAGACCCAGGGGGTCATCGAGAAGCTGGAATTCCAGGGCGAACCGGCCCGGTGGGAGGCTGCGGACCAGCGGCACCACGACCACATGATCGACGTGGACACGGGCGAGGTGGTCGAGTTCACCAATGACCGCATCGAACGGTTGCAGGCCGAGGTCGCGGCCGAGATGGGATACGAGATCGTCCATCACCGGCTGGAACTCTATGTGCGGCGGCGGGGCGCCTGAACCGCGGATGCAGGTCTTCGACAAGATCATCTCGGACCGAGGATCGCGCTATGCCGTGGCGGGCGGGCCTGCCGCGACGCGGGCCGAGGCCCAGGCCCTGCTGGCCGAACTGAAGCGCAACAAGCGGTTCGCCAAGGCCACCCACAACAGCTGGGCCGCGATCCTGGCCGATGGGCCGGTCAAGGACGACGATGGGGAAGCGGGCGCGGGCGCGCTGATCCTGCAGATGCTGGAACGCGCCGAATTGCGGGACCATGTGGTCATCGTGACCCGCTGGTTTGGCGGCAAGCAACTGGGCGGCGACCGCTTCCGCCATGTGGCGGATGCGGTCAGGCATTACCTGCGGGAAACCGGCCTGGGCTAGCGCCAGCCAAGCGCCGGGGCCACATGGCGCAGGATGCTGTCCAGGACATGGACGTTGTAATCGACGCCCAGCATGTTCGGGACCGTCAGCAGCAGGGTATCGGCCTCGGCAATGGCCTCGTCCTCCCGCAACTGGTCGATCAGGCGATCCGGTTCGTCGGCATAGCTGCGCCCGAAGACGGCGCGATAGTTGTCGATATTGCCGATCTGGTCGCTGTCCTTGCCGCCGCGCCCGAAGAAGCGGCGGTCCATGTCGCTGACCAGGGCGAAGATCGACCGGCTGACGGATACGCGCGGGGCACGGTCATGGCCCGCAGCCGCCCATGCCTCGCGATAGGTGCGGATCTGGCGGGCTTGCTGGACGTGGAACGGCTCGCCTGTCTCATCGACCTTGAGGGTCGAGCTTTGCAGGTACATCCCCATCTGTGCCGCCCATTCCGCCGTCGCGTTGGAGGCCGAGCCCCACCAGATGCGGTCGCGCAGCCCCGGCGAATGCGGCTCCAGCCGAAGAAGGCCGGGCGGGTTCGGGAACATCGGGCGGGGGTTCGGGCGGGCGAAGCCCTTGCCTTCAAGCTGCTGCAGGAAAACCTCGGTATGGCGGCGGGCCATGTCCTGATCGCTCTCGCCCTCGGCCGGCTGATATCCGAAGTATCGCCAGCCGTCGATCACCTGTTCCGGGCTGCCCCGGCTGATGCCAAGCTGCAGGCGTCCGCCGGAAATCAGGTCGGCCGCGCCCGCGTCCTCGACCATGTAGAGCGGGTTTTCATAGCGCATGTCGATCACGCCGGTGCCGATCTCGATCCGCCTGGTCCTTGCGCCGACGGCGGCCAGCAGCGGGAAGGGCGAGGCAAGCTGGCGGGCGAAGTGATGGACGCGGAAATAGGCGCCGTCCGCGCCCAGTTCCTCGGCAGCGATGGCCAGGTCTATGGATTGCAGCAGCACGTCCTGGGCCGTGCGGACCTGTGATCCGGGTTCGGGCGACCAGTGGCCGAAGGACAGAAAGCCGATCTTCTTCATGCTGTTCCCTTTGCTGCGTCATGCGCGTTGCAAGGGGACATAGGGGCTTGCCGCACCGTCAGGCAAGGATCACGGGCGCGCAGGGCCTGTGCGCCCGTGCCTATTTCCAGCGGCGATGGACCCAGAACCACTGGTCCATGTGCTGGCGGACAAGCATTTCCAGGTCGTCGTTCAGCGCCTGCATCATTGCCGCCGGTTCGCCATGTTCGACGGGTTCGCCCACATGGACGCGAAAGCGCAGCCCGTCGGGGCAGCGGATGCCGTGGACCGGGATCAGCAGCGCGTCATAGCGCAGCGCGAGTTCGGCAGGCGTCAGCACGGTCCGGCTGGGCAGGTCGAAGAAGCGCAGCTCGGGCGCGTGCCGGTCATACTGGTCAAAGCCCAGGGCCAGCCAGCCGCCGCCCTTCAGGAAGCGCAGCATGGCCGTCAGGCCCGACCGCCCGCGCGGGAACAGCGGCTCGGCGATGGCGCTGATCGCGGGGATGTAGTGGCGGTTGAACGCCTCGTTGTTCATGGGCCGGTAGAGCGCGCCGACCGGCCAGCCGCGACCGGCAAGCGCGGTGCGCATGGCGTCGTAATTGCCGAAATGCGCGCAGGCGATGATAACGGGGCGGTGCGCCTCGAAGGCTGCTTCAAGCGCGGGCAGGCCGGGGCCTTCCAGGGGATCGGAGTCGCGGATGCGGCTGGTGAACTCCTCGCCCGAATAGATTTCGGCCACGGAACGGCCCGCGTTGTTGGGGACGGCGCGGGTCAGGGCCTTCACCTCCTCGGCCGTCAGGTCGGGTCGGGCCAGAGACAGGTTTTCGCGGATCCGCCGCCGCCATCCGGCCAGCGGGCCAAGGACATGCGCGAACAGCCAGCCCACGGCAGGGATGCGCCTGTCATAGGGCAGCAGCCGGGCAAGCCCGATCACCGACAGGAAGGCCGCGTTCGCGATGCGGTCGGACAGGGGCGGGGTGTCGGGATGGCTCATGGGGTCCTTCGCGCCAAGCTTGCCTCTCGGGACCAGACATAAAGGCCTGCCGCCACGATGATCGTGGCCCCGGTCACGGTCCAGCCATCGGGCAACTGCCCGAACAACAGCCAGCCCCACAAGCCCGCCCAGACCAGCCCGGTATAGCCGAAGGGGGCCAGCACCCCGGCCTCGGCCGTGGCGAAGGCGCGGACCAGCAGATACTGGCTGAGCGTGCCGAAGACCCCCAGCAGCGCGAATGCCCACAGGTCGGAGGCCGCGATCGGCTGCCAGACGAAGGGCACGACAAGCGATGTCAGGACGCTGCCCACGACCGCCGACCACATCACCGAGGTGGCGACCGAATCCGTCCGCGCCATCCGCGTCAAAAGCGCGCCCGTGGCATAGGTGAAGGCCCCGGCCAGGGGCAGCAGGGCGGCGGGCTGGAAGACCCCCAGGCCGGGCCGGATGATGATCAGCGCGCCGACAAGGGCTGCGGCGATGCCCGCAAGCCGGCGGGGGCCGATCTTCTCGCCCAGGAACAGGGCCGCGCCTAGGGTGATCAGGACCGGGTTCAGGTCCATGATCGCCGTCGCCTCGGCCAGGCCGATGACCTGGAGCGAACTGAAGAACAGCGCGACGGACGCAAGCTGCATCAGGGCGCGGGCGAATTGCAGGCCGGGCCTGCGGGTGCGCATCACCGTGGGCATCGCGCCCCGGAAGATGACGGCGAAGATCGCCAGGTTGCCGATGAAGCGTGCCCAGACGACCTGCGCGGGGTGATAGGCCTGGGTTAGGTGCTTGGCCGTCGCGTCCATCAGGGTGAAACCCAGGATCGCGGCCAGCATCAGGGCGATCCCGGTGGCCTGGACATTGGCGGGCTGGCGCAGGGCAAGTGTCACGGGTCTAGGTCTTTCGGGCCAGGGGATGATGGGTCAGGACCAGATCGCGCATCCTTTCGTCAAGGACATGCGTATAGATCTCGGTCGTGCCCAGGTCGGCATGGCCCAGAAGGGTCTGGATGGAACGCAGGTCGGCGCCGCCTTGCAGCAGATGCGTGGCGAAGGCGTGACGGATCACATGCGGCGTCACGCGGGCGGGCGAAACGCCCGCATGCACGGCCATGTCGTTCAGAAGCCGCCCGAAGGTCTGGCGCGGCATGTGGCCCGCCGCGCCGGGGGCGGGAAACAGCCAGCGCGCGCCCTTGCCGGCGACAAGGCGGCCAAGCGCGCTGTCCCGGGGGGCGTCGTCGCGGATCGCCAGCCAGGCCGACAGCGCCCGGCGGGCCGGGGGCGTCAGCGGGACCATGCGTTCCTTGTCGCCCTTGCCCCGGATCAGCAGAACGCGCGGATCGCCCCGGCAGGCGGCCACCGGCAGGGCCACGAGTTCGCTGACCCGCATCCCCGTGGCATAGAGAAGCTCCATCAGGCAAAGGTTGCGGGCGCGTTCGGCATCCGTCCGCCCGATCAGGGGCGCCGCCGCCAGCAGGGCGTCGATCTCGTCGCGATCAAGGGTCTTGGGCAGGCGCTTGGCCCGGCCCGGTCCGCTGATGCGGATGGCGGGGTCGTCGTCGCGCCAGCCTTCCTCAAGCGCGAAGCGGGTGAACTGCCGGATGGATGACAGCCGCCGCGCCCGTGTGGCGCGCGACAGGCCCTGCGCGTCGCAATGGGCCAGGTAATCCTCGACCCGTTCGCGGGTCAGATCCGCCAAGGCCAGCCTGCGCGCGGCCAGCCAGTCCGACAGGTCGCGCAGGTCGCGGCCATAGGCCAGGACCGTGTTGCGCGCCGATCCCGATTCGGCGGCCTTGGCGTCCAGAAAGGCGGATATGGCGCGGTGATCGGCGATCATGGGTTCTGCCGCATCACCGGCAACAGCGACAGCTGCGCGGCCGCCAAATCGGCCTCGGCCGCCAGTCCCAGGGCGCGCAGGGTGGCAAGGCCACGGCCCGCGCGGGGCAGATCCCCGTCCAGGCCCGCGTCGATATCGGCCATGGCAGCCAGAAGCGCCTCTCCCTTCTGGGTGGCGGGGGGCTGGACCGGGTCGGCCTTCAGCGCGGGATCCAGGACCAGCGGCACCGGCACGGGCAGCCCCTGCCACTGGCGCAGCCAAGTGGCAACCTGCGCGGCCCGACCCTCGCCCCCTTCGGGCAGGCCAGCGGCGATCATCGCGGCCATCACATCGGTCATGCCCGCCTGCTTGAACTGGTCGAATGCCGAGGGCAATGCGGAGGAAAGATCGCCGCTGGCCAAGGCGGCCTCCAAGGTGCGCATGGCGCCCGCGCGTTCCCAGACGCCGCCCGAAGCCGCAGGGCTTTGTTCGGTATAAAGCGCGCGCAGGGTGGCGGGGGCGATGGCGCCCGCGCGGGCCAGGCGTTCGGCCGCATCCAGCCGGGCCTTCCAGCCGTTGTTCGGGCGCAGGTCGGAATGGGCAAAGGCGATGGGCAACGACGATGTGGGCAGCGGCTGGCCGATCGCCTCGTGAATGCGGAAATCCAGGGGCGTCATGCGATCCGGCGTGGCAAGCGTCTCGCCGCTGTCCACATAGGCGTCGTCCAGGAAATGCGTCAGAAGCACCGCCTGTTGCTGGTCCAGCAGGCCCAGCGTTTCCGCGCCGTGCAGGCTGATCGCGGCGGCCGCCCAATCGCCGGTCTGGGCCAGGCAGAAGATCCGGGCCGCAAAGCTGGGCGCGATGCCGGGCGTGGTGTTCATGATCTCGCAGGCGCGCGCCTCGTCCCCTTCCAGCAGGGCGATGTCGAACAGGCGGCGGAAGATTTCCGGGTTGCTGGGACCGGCGGCGGTCAGAAGCGCCTGCGCACGGTCCAGCGCGCCCCCATCCAGCAACCGGTCGGCGCGGGCCAGAAACAGTGTCCCCTGCGGCGCGTCCGACCCTGCGGGAGGGGCGAGTTGCGTGGTCAGCACCCGATCCAGAAGCGCGTTCATCGCCGGAAGGCGTGCGGGCGTGCGCAGGATCAGACCGGCCAGCGTCGCAGCGTCGCTGCCCTGCCACAGATCGGCGGGAAGTCCCGCCTTGCGCGGCGTCCTGAGGCCCACGCTGTCGGGATTTCCGATCCCGAGCCGCGTGACCTGGACCGAGCCGACCTCGCCCGTCGTGGCGACGGGCTTGGGTCCGGGCGCGCCGGGAACGCCGGGGGGCGGCGCGTCGCCCGGACGCCAGGCCGAGCTTTCGCGGTCCGGCCCGCGCACGCTGCCCGACAGCCAGTCGCTTGCCGAAAGCGGCGTCTGGGCCTGCGCGGAACAGGCAAGGCCAAGCATCATGGCCAGGGGCAGCAGGCGCCTGCTCACTCGGGTTCAGCCTCGGTTGCGGGGGCGGCCGGGGCCGAGGGGGCGGCGCCGATGGGGCTGCGGACCTCGGACCGGACCGGCTGCATGTCGCCGAAATAGGCGTAACCGGCCAGGCCGATCACCGCAGCCAGAATTAGCACCACCAGAACCTTGAGCAGCCGCATCGAATTTCGCCTCGTTCATCGTTGTTTTTGCCTTGAACCCGGTCTTTCGCCGGTTCGTCCCGAATATATATGGCATTTTCCGAAAGATCACGCCATTCAGTCGGCCAATGAACGGGGGACGGACATGCGCCAGCGCCTGAGGCGCCATATCGTGCTGATCGGGATGATGGGGGCGGGCAAGACCGCGCTGGGGACGGAACTGGCCCGGCGCCTTCATGTCCCCTTCACCGATTCGGATGTCGAGATCGAGGCAGCCGCCGCCATGTCCATATCCGAGATCTTCGCCCGCGACGGCGAGGCCTTCTTCCGCGACCGCGAAGCCCAGGTGATCGCCCGCATCCTGCGCCAGTCGCCGCGCGTGATCTCGACCGGCGGCGGGGCCTGGATGCAGGAACGCAACCGCGCGGCCATCAAGGCTGCGGGACTGTCGGTCTGGCTGGAATGCGACTTGGACACGCTGTGGCACCGGGTGCGCCAGCGCAGCACGAGGCCCCTGCTGCAAACCGCCGACCCCAAGGGCACGCTGGCGCGCCTGCTGGCGGAACGCAATCCGACCTATGCCCTGGCGGAACTGACCTTTCCCGCCCGCCCCGCCGACAGCGTCGATGCCGCCACCACGCGGCTGCTGGACGCCATCCGCGCCGCCGATGCAGACCTGCTGATCGAGACACCATGACCCCCGAACCCGTTACCGTCCATGTGCCCTTGGGCGACCGCGCCTATGACGTCCGCATCGGCGCCGGCCTGATCGACCGCGTCGGGGCCGAGATCGCCCCCCTGCTGCGCCGCCCGCGCCTGGCCATCGTCACCGACGAAACGGTCGCGGCCCTGCATCTGCCGCGATTGCAGGGCGCGCTGACCGCCCAGGGGATCGTGTCCGAGGCCCTGGTCGTGCCCCCGGGCGAGGCCACGAAAAGCTGGCCCCACCTGACGACCTGCGTCGAATGGTTGCTGGAACAGCGGATCGAGCGGCGAGACATCGTGGTGGCCTTTGGCGGGGGCGTGATCGGCGATCTGGTGGGCTTCGCGGCCGCCATCCTGCGGCGCGGCGTCCGCTTCGTGCAGATCCCCACAACGCTTCTGGCGCAGGTGGACAGCAGCGTCGGCGGCAAGACCGGGATCAACAGCCCCCATGGCAAGAACCTGATCGGCGCCTTCCACCAGCCCTCGCTGGTGCTGGCCGATATCGCGGTGCTGGACACCCTGACCCCGCGCGATTTCCTGGCGGGCTATGGCGAGGTCGCGAAATACGGGCTGCTGGGGGACGCCGAGTTCTTCGAGTGGCTGGAAGCGAATGCCCCCCGCCTGCGCGACGATATGGCCCTGCGCCAGCATGCCGTGGCCCATTCGGTCGCCATGAAGGCCGGGATCGTGACCCGCGACGAAACGGAACAAGGCGAACGCGCCTTGCTGAACCTGGGCCATACCTTCGGCCACGCGCTCGAATCTGCCACCGGCTATTCCGCGCGGCTGCTGCATGGCGAAGGCGTGGCGATCGGCTGCGCGCTGGCCTTCGACCTGTCGGCCCGCATGGGACTGTGCAGCCAAGAGGCGCCGTCCCGCGTGCTGGCCCATCTGCGGCAGATGGGAATGCCCGCCGCGATCCGCGACATTCCGGGCGACCTGCCCGACGATGCGGCGCTGATCGCGCTGATGGGACAGGACAAGAAGGTGGTGGACGGCCGTCTGCGCTTTGTCCTGGCGCGCGGCATCGGCGAGGCTTTCGTCAGCGACGACGTTCAGCCCGATACGCTGGCGGCCGTGCTGCGGGACGCGCGCTGACCGCGCGCCCCACCTGGACGATCAGAACGGGATCTCGTCGTCATAGTCGCTGCGGCTGCCGCCGCCGCTGCCTTGGCTTCCGCCCGACGGGCCGCCCCGGTCGTAATCGTCATAACCCCCGCCGCCGCCTTGGCCACCGCCGCCCGAACCGCCACCGTCGCGGCCGTCCAGCATCTGCAACGTGCCGCTGAAGCCGCGCAGCACGACCTCGGTCGTATAGCGGTCCTGGCCCGACTGGTCCTGCCATTTGCGGGTTTCAAGCTGGCCCTCGACATAGACCTTGCTGCCCTTCTTCAGGAACCGCTCGACCACGTTGACAAGGCCTTCGGACATGATGGCGACGCTGTGCCATTCGGTCCGTTCCTTGCGTTCGCCCGTGTTGCGGTCCTTCCACTGTTCCGACGTGGCGATCCGCAGGTTGGCGACCTTGCCGCCGTTCTGGAAGGTGCGGATTTCGGGGTCGCGGCCCAGATTGCCGATCAGGATGACCTTGTTGACGCTGCCTGCCATGACGTTTTCCTGCAAATGTGTCCTTGGCGAAATGGTCTAGCGCAGCCCCTGCCGCGATGCAAATGCGCGCTTTGCCGCCATCGGCCTTCTGATCGAAAAGCCATGCTGGCGACGCGGTCCGATTTCTGTATAGTCCCATCAAAACCCACAACAACGAGGGACAGGGACATGACATTCATCCCTACCATCAAGGCGGGTCTGTGCGCGTTGCTGATCGCTGGAATCGCCGTGCCTGCCTCGGCCGAGGGGCTTCGCCTGTCGGGCAGTTCGTCGAAATCGCGGGCCGAACAGTTCGCCCGGCAGACCCGGCTGATGGATTCGCGGCTGGCGGGGCAATATCAGCAATCCGCGCGCCTGCGCCCCAATGCGCGCAGCGGCAGCGACAGTTCGGTCGATATCCAGCTTTCCGCGAACATCCCCGCCTATCGCGGCAAGCGCAGCGACTTCATTCCCCATGCGCGCGAGGCCGCCCGTCGATACGGCATCCCCGAGGATCTGTTCCTGCGCCTGGTTCAGCAGGAATCCGGCTGGAACCCAAGCGCGCGGTCGCACAAGGGGGCCACTGGCCTGGCGCAGTTGATGCCCGGAACGGCGGCCAAGCTGGGCGTCAACCCGCATGATCCGGTCCAGAACCTGCATGGCGGCGCGCGCTATCTGCGGATGATGTACAACCAGTTCGGCAATTGGCGCCTGGCGCTTGCCGCCTATAATGCCGGGCCGGGCGCGGTGCAGAAGTACAACGGCATCCCGCCTTACCGCGAAACCCGCAACTATGTGCGGATCATCGCGGGAAGCTGATTCTTCCTTGCGCAGACATTCTTGGCGGTGAATTCCCTTGCAGAGGCAAGAGGGGGCGCAAGCGCCCCCTTTTTTCGTCAGACTTCCTCGATCCGCAACTCGACCGGATCACCCGCCAGGACCCCGGTGCGGGGCAGGGCCTCGATGGCGAAGTCGATGGCTTCGGGGGTGGTCTTGTGGGTCACGACCAGGACCGGGACACTGTCCGGGCTGTGCTGGCCATATTGGCGCATCCGGTCGATGGAAATGCCCGCATCCCCCAGCACCGTCGCCACCTTGGCAAGCGCGCCCGGCTTGTCCTGCAATTCCAGGCGCAGGTAATAGGCCGCGGGAACGGCCGTCCGTGCGGGCTGCGCGGCCTTCAGGGATGCCGCAGGCTGGCCGAACACCGGCAGGCGCACGCCGCGCGCGATTTCCACGATGTCGGACAGGACGGCGCTTGCGGTCGGACCTTCACCCGCGCCTGCGCCGCGCAGCACGATCTGGCCCACGCTGTCGCCTTCGACCACGACCATGTTCGTGCCGCCCATCAGCTGCCCCAGCGGGCTGTCCGCCGGAACCAGGCAGGGCGACATGCGCTGTTCCAGCCCGCGCGGGGTCATCTGCGCCACGCCCAGAAGCTTGATCTTGTAGCCCATGTCGGCGGCGCGGCGGATGTCGTCGATGCTGACGCGTTCGATCCCCTCGATCTCGACCGCATCGAAATTGACCTGGGTGCCGAAGGCGATCGACGACAGGATCGACAGCTTGTGGCCCGCGTCGATGCCGCCCACGTCCAGCGTCGGGTCGGCCTCAAGGTATCCCAACTGGCGCGCTTCCTCGAACACCGCCTCATAGGGCAGGCCCGCGCTTTCCATCCGCGTCAGGATATAGTTGCAGGTGCCGTTCATCACGCCCATGACACGGCGGATTTCATTGCCCGCCAGCGATTCCGTCATCGCCTTGATGACCGGGATGCCGCCTGCCACCGCCGCCTCGAAGCGCAGGGTGCGGCCCAGCCCCTCGGCCAGTTCGGCAAGCGCCTGGCCGTGGACGGCCAGCAGCGCCTTGTTGGCCGTCACGACGTCCTTGCCCGAACGCAGCGCCGCCTCGATGCTGTCCTTGGCAATGCCGCTGTCGCCGCCCACCAGTTCGATGAACACATCGACATCATCCGCGGTGGCGACCGCCATGGCATTGTCTTCCCAGCGATAGGCCGACAGGTCGGCATCGCGGTTCTTCATCTTGTCCCGCGCGCAGATGGCGGTGATCGACACGGGGCGGCCGGTGCGGCGCGCCAGAAGATCGGCGTGTTTCTGGACGATCTTGACGACACCGATCCCGACGGTGCCAAGCCCGGCGATACCCAGGCGGAGGGAGGACGACATGAAGGCCTCTTGCGTAAGGTCGTCCGCTGTTAGCGCGCCGCGCGTCGTCATGCAACGCGCGAAAGGGCACAGTCACAGCCAGCGGCGCGTGCGCTGCCGGTATGTCGCGAATGCCTCGGGAAAGGCTTGCGCCAGCCGTTGTTCCTCGTGCGGGATGAAGCGGGCCGAGATGACCAGCACGAACCCCGCCACCAGCGGCAGGGCTGCCAGGGGCGCGCGGAAGGCCAGGCACAAGCCCGCCAGGATCATCGCATCGGCGACATAGATCGGGTTGCGCGACAGCCGGAACGGCCCCGACGTGACCAGATGGCGCGGCTGGCCATGGGGATCGACGGTCGTCTGCGCCCGGCGCATGGTCCACCCCGCCCATATCATCAGCGCCAGCCCGGCCAGGGCCAGCACCAGGCCCCAGCCTGCAAGCCAGCCGGGACCATGCGGCGCAAGGCGCCCCGCCAGCCACCCCGCCAGCACGAACAGGGCAAGCCAGATCTTGGGATAATCAGCAGTCAGCTTCATCACGGGTTGTCCTCGTTTCCCGCCCATTCGCCGTCGATCCCTGTCTTGCGCATGATCGACACCACGCGCCGGGCGGCAGCCAGCGTGTCGGCGTGGATGGCGTGAACGGCCGCCGGATCCATCTCGTCCGGGTAACGCTCGCCCCTGGTGTTTATGAAGGTGGGGTGCCAATGGCCCGGTTTGCTGCCCGGCCGCCAGGATGCGTGGCACAGCAGGTTCCGCTTCAGGCGAAGGGTCCGCAGGTCAGCCGACAAACCCTCGCGCCCTTCGATGCCGGCCTGCTTCATGGCGGCGGCAAAGCTGTCGATCAGCGTGCCAAGGGTATCGTCGGCGATCTCCTCGATCCGGCGCAGCCAGTCCTGCAAGACGCGCTCGCTCACATCCTCGCCCAGTTGGCGGCGCGTCAGCGAGAAGATGGCGCGTTTCAACGCTTCCTCCAGGAAGCCGAATCCGGCAACGGCGTGGCCGATGGCCGCCGCCATGTCGTCGGGCAGGCGATCGGGCGCGCGCGGCAGGCTCATGCTATTCGCGCCACAGATCTTTCACCCAGGTCGCGGGCAGCAGGTAATGGCGCAAGTGCCGGGACAGGCTTTCCCGACGCTTTCCCGAAAAGGCTTCGCGCAAATGATCCAGCGGCGGGCGGTGCACATCGTCTTCATGCCATCGTCCGGCAATGGCATCGGGGGGATTGAGGTTGCCCGCAAAGATCACGATGCGACTGTCCTTGGGCACTTTCGGTTCGCGCAGATAGTTCATCGGGAACGTCGGGACCGAGTGCATCCGGAAATGCGCCAACCAGCCGCGCGGCCAGAACTTGACGCCGCCGGGCGCGTTCCGGGTCACGAAGCGCTGTTCATACTTGTACTTGTCCGCCACGCCCTGCGGATCCGCGCGAAACAGCCCCTGCAGCGGCGCCAGCTTGCCGACCCGCATCCGATAGACCGAGGTCTGGCCCAGCTTTTCCAGTGGCGTGTTCGGGTTGCGTCCCAGGATCGTGTCGTCAGGGTCGCCAAAGGTGAAGAACGGGTCCAGGTTTCCCGTGATGATCACGTCCAGGTCCAGGAACAGCACCACCCCGGTCACGTCGCCCAGATCCCCCCACAGCCGCGACTTGGGCCATTTGCCGCGCGTGTTCACCGGCGCCTGATAGTCGAAGACGGGCAGGGGACGCACGGCGATGTCGGGATGCAGGCCGGTGGCGTCGTCGGTAAAGCAGAACAGCCGGAAGGGCGGGGTGATGTTGCGGCGGATCATCCCAAGAAGGCGGTTGACGTATTCCGGCCCGAACTTCGTGCCCCACTTGATGCAGATGATCTGCTTGATCTCCGGCGCGTCCATCACACCCTCTCCTGGTCGAGGCGCAAGGTTTCACAGCCGCCGGGCCAAGGCAATGTTCTTTGCCTTGGTCCAAATATCCTCGGGGGGGGTGCAGGGGGGCAGACGGCCCCCCTGCCACCGCGGGACGCAAATTCACGCCGCGCGGTTTTCCCGGATCAGCCGCAGGATGTCGGCGGCGGCCTGGGGGATGTTGGTGCCCGGCCCGAAGATCGCCTTGACGCCCGCCTGGCGCAGGTAATCGTAATCCTGCTGCGGGATCACGCCGCCGCAGATCACCAGGATGTCCCCCGCCCCTTGGGCCTTCAGCGCCTCGATCAGCTTCGGCGCAAGGGTCTTGTGGCCCGCCGCCTGGCTGGAAATGCCGACCACATGCACGTCGTTGTCCACGGCGTCTTGGGCCGCTTCCTCGGGCGTTTGGAACAGGGGGCCGACGTCCACGTCGAAGCCGATATCGGCGAAGGCCGTGGCGATGACCTTGGCGCCGCGGTCATGGCCGTCCTGGCCCATCTTGACCACCAGCATCCGGGGCCTGCGGCCTTCTTCCTCGGCAAAGGTTTCGACGTCGCGCTGGATTTGCGCGAAGCTCTCGTCGCCCTCGTAGGCCGCGCCATAGACGCCGGCCAGGGTCTTCACCTCGGCCCGGTGGCGGCCCCATTCCTTTTCCATCGCCATGCTGATTTCCCCTACGGTTGCTCGGGCGCGGGCGGCCTCGACAGCGGCCTCCAGCAGGTTGCCGCCCTCGCGGGCGCGGCGGGTGATTTCGTCAAGCGCCGCTTGGCAGGCGGCCTCGTCCCGCGTCTGGCGGATGCGGTTCAGGCGGGCGATCTGCGACTCGCGCACCGCCATGTTGTCGATGTCCAGGATGTCGATCGGATCCTCGCGATCCTTGCGGTACTTGTTGACGCCGACGATCACCTCTTCGCCCCGGTCGATCTGGGCCTGGCGACGGGCGGCGGTTTCCTCGATCCGCAGCTTGGGCATGCCGGTGGCGACGGCCTTGGTCATGCCGCCCAGTTCCTCGACCTCCTCGATCAGCGCCCAGGCTTTTTCGGCCAGTTCGGCCGTCAGGCTTTCGATGTAGTACGACCCGGCCAGCGGATCGACGACATGGGTGATGCCGGTTTCCTCTTGCAGGATCAGCTGGGTGTTGCGCGCAATCCGTGCCGAAAACTCGGTCGGCAGGGCGATGGCCTCGTCAAGCGCGTTGGTGTGCAGCGACTGCGTGCCGCCCAGGGCCGCCGACATCGCCTCGTATGCGGTGCGGATCACGTTGTTATAGGGATCCTGTTCCTGCAACGACACGCCCGAGGTCTGGCAATGCGTCCGCAGCATCAGGCTGCCGGGCTTCTTCGGGTTGAAATCCGACATGATGCGATGCCACAGCAGGCGCGCGGCGCGCAGTTTCGCGATCTCCATGAAGAAGTTCATGCCGATGGCGAAGAAGAAGGACAGCCGCCCCGCGAACTGGTCCACGTCCATGCCGGCGCTCAGGGCGGCGCGCACATATTCGCGCCCGTCCGCCAGCGTATAGGCCAGTTCCTGCACCAGGTTCGCGCCCGCTTCCTGCATGTGATAGCCGGAAATCGAGATCGAGTTGAACTTGGGCATCTCGTTCGAAGTGTATTCGATGATGTCCGCGATGATCCGCATCGAAGGCTCGGGCGGATAGATATAGGTGTTGCGGACCATGAACTCTTTCAGGATGTCGTTCTGGATCGTGCCCGACAGCACCGCGCGGGAATGGCCCTGTTCCTCGCCCGTGACGATGAAGTTGGCCAGGATCGGGATCACCGCGCCGTTCATGGTCATCGACACCGACACGCGGTCCAGCGGGATGCCGTCGAACAGGATCTTCATGTCCTCGACCGAATCGATGGCGACGCCCGCCTTGCCCACGTCGCCCACTACGCGCGGATGGTCGCTGTCATAGCCCCGGTGCGTCGCCAGGTCGAAGGCCACGGACACGCCCTGCTGCCCGGCGGCAAGCGCCTTGCGATAGAAGGCGTTGGATTCCTCGGCCGTGGAAAAGCCCGCGTATTGGCGGATCGTCCAGGGGCGGCCCGCATACATCGTGGCGCGCGGGCCACGGGTGAAGGGGGCGATGCCGGGCAGGCTGCCCAGGTGGTCCAGACCTTCCAGATCGGCCTCGGTGTAAAGCGGCTTGACCGGGATGCCTTCCAGCGTGTTCCAGGTCAGGCTGTCGGGATCGGCGCCCTTCAGTTCCTTCGCCGCCAGCTTCTGCCAGTCGTCCAGCGTGGGTTTCGTCATGGTCTGTCCTTTCGCACGGCGCGGTCCACCCTATATTCAAGGCAGAAAGGGGTGCCGATGAAGTTGAAATTCCTGATGGTTGCGATGATGCTTGCCGCAATGGGACCGGCCCGAGAGGCGCCCCCGCCAGCCGTCGCGCCGCAGCCCGCCAGCCCCGAGGAGGTTGCGGCGCCCGAACCGGAACCGGCGCGGCCCGAACTGCGCATCCTGTCCGCCGCGGAAACCCAGCTGGCCGATTTCCTGTGGACGGCCCGTCCGGTCGTGGTCTTTGCCGATACGCCCAACGACCCCGCCTTCCGCGAACAGATGCGCGCATTGGAGGCGGGCGGCGCAGCCCTGATCGAACGCGACGTGGTGGTGATCGCCGACAGCGATCCCCAGGCGAACAGCGCCTGGCGCCAGCAACTGCATCCGCGCGGCTTTTCGCTGGTCATCATCGACAAGGACGGACAGGTCAAGCAGCGGCGCCCGCTGCCTTGGGACGTGCGCGAAATCAGCCGCGCCATCGACAAGCTGCCGCTGCGCCGCCAGGAAATCGGCCGGGCCGGACTGGTGCCATGAGCGTTGAAAGCCCGAACGCCTTCGCCTATATTCGGGGCGAAGGAACAGGAGGTTCGACATGAGCACGACATCCTATAACCCCCGCCCAATCACCGGCCGAACCGGTCCGATGCCGGGTTATTCCCGGCGCTGAACCGCGCTTTTTCGGCCGCGATCCAGGATGTGACGCCCGCTTTGGTTTCCGCAAGGCGGGCTTTTTGCTGCGAATCACTCAGCCGTGCGACGGCCTCGCGGCCGCCGGTCAGATGGGCCAGCAGAAAGGCCATCGCTTCCTCGCCCAGGGCGATCGCCTCGATCTTCATCTCGATGTAATGGCGATACATCCGCGCGGCGCGGGTGGCCTCCAGACGGTCCAGCTTCAGTTCGCGCAGGTCCGCGATCATCGCGCCGATGGTCGATAGCTGGTTGTAGTACTGCACCACCGGATCGACCACCCTGAAGGGCAGGACGTGAATATCCTCGACGATGGCGCTGAACAGGCGGTCGTTGTGTTCGGTAGGGATCACCGGAAAGAAGCCGTCGTCCTTCAGGATCAGCGCCTCGATTTCCGCGCCATAGCGGGGCAGGTTCTGGCTTTTCAGCGTCGCCACATGGACCCGGATTTCGGCATAAAGCGCGCCCTGCACGTCGCGGACCCGTTCGGCCCGCGCCGCCCGGTCCCGCGCCGCGCTGAGAAGATGCGTCACCACCCAGCCACCCGCCACCACCGCGCCGCCGATCATGGCGGCCACGACGCGCGGGTCGGACAGGGCGGTGGCGAAGGTCATTCGAATTCCATGATCACGTCATCGACCTTGAGGCTCTGGCCTGCCTCGGCATTGACCGACTTGACGACGGCCTTTCGTTCGGCGCGCAGGATGTTTTCCATCTTCATCGCCTCGACCGTGGCAAGGGCCTGGCCTTCCTGAACCTCGTCGCCAGGGGCCACGGCGATCTTCACCACCAGGCCCGGCATCGGACAGAGCAGGAACTTCGAGGTGTCGGGCGGCAGCTTTTCAGGCATCAGCCGGACCAGTTCGGCCGTGCGCGGGCGGCGGACCTGAACCCTAAGGTCGGCGCCGCGCGTCCGCAGGCGGAAACCGGCGGGGATCTTGTCCACCTTCATCACCAGCGGCCGGCCATCGACCACCAGCCGCGCCAGGGTCTGGCCGGGCTTCCAGTCGCTTTCCACGCGCAACTCGCGGCCGTTCACGGCGACGGTGGCGCCGTCGCGGTCGGCGCGGATGCGCGCGGGAATTTCGCGGCCGTTGACGAAGACCACCCAGTTTTCGCCCACGCGGCGTTCGTGGTTGTCCAACCGCCCGCTGATCCGGGTGCGGCGGATTTCCGCGACGCGGTGCATGGCGGATGCGGCGGCGGCCACGCGGGCCAGTTCGTCGTCAGGCAGGGTCGCACCCCCGAAGCCTTCGGGATATTCCTCGGCGATGAAGGCCGTGGTGATGTCGCCCGACACGAATTTCGGGTGATCCATCACGGCGGACAGGAAGGGCAGGTTGTGGCCGATGCCCTCGACCTCGAATTCGTCCAGCGCCACGCGCATCGCCTCGATGGCTTCCCCGCGCGACGGGGCCCAGGTGCAAAGCTTGGCGATCATCGGGTCATAGAACATGCTGATCTCGCCGCCCTCGAAGACGCCGGTGTCGTTGCGGACCACATGGGTGGCCTCGACGACCTCGGCCGGGGGACGATAGCGGGTCAGCCGCCCGATCGAGGGCAGGAAGTTGCGATACGGATCCTCGGCGTAAAGGCGGCTTTCCATGGCCCAGCCGTTGATCTTCAGATCGTCCTGGGCAAAGGGCAGGGGTTCACCGGCGGCCACGCGGATCATCTGTTCCACCAGATCGATGCCGGTGATCAGTTCCGTCACGGGATGTTCCACCTGCAGGCGGGTGTTCATTTCCAGGAAGTAGAAGTTCTTCTGCCCGTCCACGATGAATTCCACCGTGCCCGCACTGGTATAGCCCACGGCCTTGGCAAGCGCGACGGCCTGTTCCCCCATGGCGCGACGCGTTTCCGGGTCCAGGAAGGGCGAAGGCGCTTCCTCGATGACCTTCTGGTTGCGCCGCTGGATGGAACATTCGCGTTCGTGCAGATAGACCGCGTTGCCGTGCTTGTCGGCCAGCACCTGGATTTCGATGTGGCGCGGCTGGGTCACGAATTTCTCGATGAAGATGCGGTCGTCGCCGAAGCTGCTGGCAGCCTCGTTGCGCGACGATTCGAACCCCTCGCGGGCTTCCTGCGCGTTCCAGGCGATGCGCATCCCCTTGCCGCCGCCGCCGGCGGAGGCCTTGATCATCACAGGATAGCCGATCTGGTCGCTGATGCGCACCGCTTCATCCGCATCGGCGATCAGGCCCATGTATCCGGGAACGGTGCTGACGCCCGCCTCTTGTGCGATCTTCTTCGAGGTGATCTTGTCGCCCATGGCCTCTATGGCGGGGGACGGGGGGCCTACGAAGATCACGCCTTCGCGTTCCAGGGCCTCGGCGAACTTCATGTTCTCGGACAGGAAGCCGTATCCGGGATGGACGGCCTCGGCGCCGGTCTGGCGGATCGCGTCCATGATCTTGTCGATCACGATATAGGACTGGTTCGCCGGGGGCGGGCCGATATGGACGGCCTCGTCCGCCATCTTGACGTGCAGCGCATTGCGGTCGGCGTCGGAATAGACGGCGACGGTCGCGATGCCCATCTTGCGGGCGGTCTTGATGACGCGGCAGGCGATCTCGCCCCGGTTGGCGATCAGGATCTTCTTGAACATGGGCCCCCCCGGCCAGGCATGAAAAAGCCGCCCGAGGGCGCGGGGCCCAGGGCGGCGATCAGGATATCGCGGCGCGACGAACGCGCCAGGATCAGGTCGTTATTCGCAGAGACGCACGTCGTTGCAGAGCGCGCCGGCAGCGCCGCCGATGGCCGCGCCCTTGACGACGTTTTCACCGCTGACGCTGGCGATGGTCGCGCCCACGCCCGCGCCGATGAGCGCGCGGTCGGTGTCGGTCGGGTTGATGCCCTGGGTGCAGCCCGCGATGGCCGTGGTGCCGACAAGGGCGGCAATGGCAAGGAATTTGGACATTCTGGTCTTCCTGTCGTTTGAAAGGCTGGATCGGAACGCCGATCCAGCCCGTTCGGTTCTGAAAAGCCTGCGTGATCAGTAGCGACGCTGGCAGACGCCGGCGTCATCGCACAGCGCGCCGCCGACGGCACCGATGGCCGCGCCCGTTGCCAGATCCTCGTCCAAAGCCTTGGCGATGACGGCGCCAGCGACCGCGCCGCCTGCCGCACGCTGCGCATCGGGCGACAGCCCGGTCGCGGTGCCATAGCCCTGGTCGCAGGCAGCCAGGCCCAGAAGAACGAAAGCGCCGGCGGCGACGCGGGTGAACAGCGAAGTCTGCATGGAAAGTTGCCTGTATAGTGGGCCGCGCAAGCGGCCAGTGGAAGATGGTACCCGACTATCGCATAGCCCAGGGGCGCGTCAAACTGACATGGGTGTGAGATCAAGGCCCTAGGCAGCAAATTGCGCATTTTCAGCGGTCCATGCCGTCGTCGTCGTCGTTGTCGTCATCGTCCCAGCCTTCGTCGTCCCACCCGAAGTCGGGCGGGCTGTCGGTGGCGAAAAGCTCGGGAAACGAGGCTTCGGCCGCGGCCATGTCCACCTGCAGCAGCTGGTCGTAATCGGTCGGATCGAAGGGGCCGACAGCCTTCACCTCGCGCCCGATCAGCCAGCCCAGGCGGCCCGCGTCAAGGTTGCCGCGAACGAAAGGTTCTTCGCCGAAATGTTCGATCAGGGCGGCAAGAAAGCCTGCGTCGGCGCGGCGGTCGGCGGGCTTGCGGTCGCGGAAGCGTTCGCGCCGGGTGATCGGCGTCGCGCCCTTCTTGCGATTCTCGCGGCGGATGACGAATTGGAAATCGGTGCCGGGAAGGCGCCCCGGAAAGCCCTTGTGCTTCAGCATGATGGTCCCCCATGGCGGGGGCCGGGCCGTGCCGGGCCGGGAAGGCGCGGGCAGCCGGACCGCCCGCGCAAGATCAGTCGGTTCGGATCAGTTGGCGCCGTACTTGCCCTGATAGACCGGCTCGGTCGTGACGGGGTTCGGGGCAGGCACGTAAACCTCGGGTTCGGCTGCCTGACGCTGGCACGCAGCAAAGGCCGAAACCAGCACGAGGCTGAGGATGATTTTCTTCGACATGTTGTCTCGCTCCTGTAAAGCGGGCGCGGCTGCGCCCGTCTGCTCGGGTTGTTCCGGGGGATGTCTTGATGCATCGCCCCGCCGGGCATGATAGCGGCGGGGCAGGGGCGCAGACAGACAGGCCGGACCGCCGGGGGCAAATGCCGCGCGGCCTGTGGCTGGCCTGCATCAATCACGCGTTTGTGCAACTGCGTTAACATCTTACAAAGGAATGTTGTCGTGCTTCTTCCAGGGATTCGACAGCCGCTTGGTGCGCAGGCTGGCGAAGGCCCGTGCGACCCGCTTGCGGGTCGAATGGGGCTGGATCACCTCGTCGATGAAGCCCTTTTCGGCAGCGACGAAGGGGTTGGCGAAGCGGTCCTCGTAATCCCTGGTCCGCGCGGCGATCTTGTCCGCGTCGCCCAACTCGCTGCGATACAGGATCTCGACCGCGCCCTTGGCGCCCATCACCGCGATTTCCGCCGTGGGCCAGGCATAGTTGAAATCGCCGCGCAGGTGCTTGGACGCCATCACGTCATAGGCCCCGCCATAGGCCTTGCGGGTGATCACCGTGACCTTCGGCACCGTCGCCTCACCATAGGCGAACAGCAGTTTCGCGCCGTGCTTAATGACGCCGCCATATTCCTGGCCCGTGCCCGGCAGGAAGCCCGGCACATCCACGAAGGTCAGGATCGGGATCTCGAAGGCGTCGCAGAACCGCACGAAACGCGCGGCCTTGCGCGAACTGTCGATGTCGAGGCACCCCGCCAGCACCATCGGCTGGTTGGCGACCACGCCCACGGTGCGGCCCTCGATGCGGATGAAGCCGGTGATGATGTTGCCCGCGAAGTCCTTCTGGATCTCGTAGAAGTCGCCTTCGTCCGCGACCTTCACGATCAGCTCCTTCATGTCATAGGGCTGGTTCGGGTTGTCGGGGATCAGCGTGTCCAGGCTTTCCTCGATCCGGGCGGGATCGTCGAAGAAGGGCCGCACCGGCGCCTTGTCGCGGTTGTTCAGCGGCAAAAAGTCGAACAGGCGGCGGATTTCGGTCAGCGCCTCGACGTCGTCTTCAAACGCCCCGTCGGCGACCGAGGATTTCTTCGTATGGGTCGATGCGCCGCCAAGCTGTTCGGCCGTCACCACCTCGTTGGTGACGGTCTTCACCACGTCCGGGCCGGTCACGAACATATAGGACGTGTCCTTCACCATGAAGATGAAGTCGGTCATGGCGGGCGAATAGACCGCGCCGCCCGCGCAAGGGCCCATGATGACGCTGATCTGCGGCACGACGCCCGACGCCATGATGTTGCGCTGGAACACGTCGGCATAGCCAGCAAGGCTGGCCACGCCTTCCTGGATGCGCGCGCCGCCCGAATCGTTCAGCCCGATCACCGGCGCGCCGTTCTGCATCGCCATGTCCATGATCTTGCAAATCTTCTGGGCATGGGTTTCGGACAGCGACCCGCCGAAGACGGTGAAGTCCTGGCTGAAGACATAGACCATGCGCCCGTTGATCGTGCCCCAGCCGGTCACGACGCCGTCGCCATAGGGGCGGTCGGCCTCCATCCCGAAATCGGTGGAACGGTGCGCCACGAACATGTCGAACTCCTCGAAGCTGCCTTCGTCCAGCAGCAGTTCGATCCGTTCGCGCGCCGTCAGCTTGCCACGCGCGTGCTGCGCGTCGATCCGCCGCTGTCCGCCGCCCAACCGGGCCAGAGTCCGGCGGTCTTCCAGTTCCTGAAGAATGTCCTTCATCTCAGCCCCCTGTCGATCCGTGGTCGATCCTTGCGCCGCAGCCTAGTCAGGCAGGGCAGGGCGGGGAAGCAAAAACGAGAAAATTTGCAAACTGTGTCAGGCAAGAGAGGAGGAAACTGAAAATCTGCAAATGCAGCAGGTGCGCGAATGTCGCGCGCCGGGTTCGTCTGAATGCGGGAAAGGGTGAGAGGCTGGACAACGACCGGACGACAAACATTTCAATCAGTTACAAGGATGTTTGTAACACTGTGACATGCCTAGAAATGACCATATGACGTAGCGTCATCTCTACATTTAGGTTTATCGTCCGACACCTACCTAAGGGTCAAGCATCTCGCGCAATACCGCTTACGACTTGAAGTGAACCCCGTCGGATGTCCGTTATACCGTTCGGAGCCCCCGGGGCCCCTAGCGCTGCTCACCCGGCTGCGTCAAATGGAAGGATTAACATGGTTTCTGGCCTTGGCTTGCAGGAACTTCAGAAAGGTTGCCAGCACCGCAGACCGGTTCGTGCGATCCCAAACCGCAGTGACGGGCAACGTGTTTGTCACATCCTGTAGCGGTCGCACCGTCACACCCAGCCGAGGCAGATTTCCGACGCAGCTAGAATAGATTGTCACCCCTACGCCCGCGACCACCATGCCGAAGATGCCTTCACTGTTGGACGCTTCCAGCACGATGTTCGGAAAGAACCCGCGGCTGCGGCATTCTGCGAAAAGCCTGCTGCGAAAGGCTGCCCAGTTGTCACCCGTGCCCAGAACGAAGGGTTCGTTTGCAAGCTGTGCAAGCGTCAGCACCGGCTGGTCACAAAGAGGATGCGAACTGGGGAGCAGCGCCACGTAACGGTCTTCGTCGAAGATCATCTGCCGTGTCGTCTTGTGTTCGAACGGGCCGATCATGAAGCCGATGTCGATGCTTTGCTTCAGAAGCGCGACATGCTGGCTTGTGGTCGGCATGAAGATCAAGTTCAGCTTGATATCTGGATGCGCGCTTGCGAAATCGCGCAGCACATGGGGCAGGTGCCCGTTGATCGCGAAATCCGTATAGGCGATGCGCAATTCGCCCCGCATGCCTCGTGCAGCATTTCTGGCGCTTTCAATAGCACGACCAATCCGGCCTTCAATACCTGAGGTCTCGGACAAGAAGGCTTTGCCTGCCTCGGTTAGTTCGACCCGGCGTGTCGTCCTGATCAAAAGTGGCACACCGACCTCGGCTTCCAGCTGCTGAACAATCTTGCTGAGTGCAGGCTGCGCAAGGTTCAAGGCGTCGGCCGCCCGCCCGAAATGCAATTCGCGGCAAACTGCTGAAAATGCGCGCAGATGGCGAAGCTCCAAGCCTATTTCCTTGCATATTATTGATAGTCACAAGGAATTAATAAAATCAAAACTGATATTTTACAAACGATGATTCATGCCGCATCGTTTAAGAAAGAAGAACACAATGCCGACCATAAAACCGGCCGCGCATCAGGGAGATCAGGACATGGCACGCAAGACCACGGACAAGCTGACTGTATCGCGGCGGCACATTATGGGCCTGCTGCTGGGCGGTGTCGCGGCGTCGACTATCGCACCCCGCATGGGCTGGGCGGCGGGCGGCACGGTCGTCGTATCCAACTGGGGCGGCGACTGGAACGACCGCACAGTGCGCTTCGTGGAAAAACCGCTGCTAGAAGACAAGGGCTTCAACATCGTCCGTGACCTGGCCACAGAACCTGAACGCAAGGCCAAGCTGATTAGCGAAAAGCGTATCCGCCGCGCCTCGGCGGACGTGATCCATGTCAACAGCTCGGACGCGTTCGAACTGAACCAGCAGGGTGTGGTGGCGGAACTGGATATAGCACGCATACCAAATTACGCCGACACTGCCCCGGAACTGCGCAGCCCTTATTTCGTCCCTTGGCTTTATAGCGGGGTCGTCATCATCTATGATAAGAACAAGGTTCCCGAGCCCCCGAAATCCTATGCTGAGCTTTGGGATCCGAAATGGTCGGGCCGGATTGGGCTGACCAACCAGCTTTACTTCAACTACATGATGATGGCCGGACTGGTCCAGAACGGCGACATGACAAGCGTCGAAGAAGGCAAGCCGATGCTGGAGCGGCTGGTTGCTGAAAACCGGCCGCGCCTTTATGCCGCCCACCAGCAGTTGCAGGCCGGGCTTGCCAATGGCGAGGTCGACATCGCCATCAACTACAAGGCGCGTGGGCTGCAATGGGCGCATGACGGTCTGCCGCTGGCGATTCAATACCCGGCGGAGGGCGCGATTGCTGTGACCTTCGGGGCCTGCCTGACGCAGTTCGGCGCGAACCAGGATGCGGGTTATGCCTATCTGGACGCGATGCTCGATCAACAGGCCATGGCAGGTTTAGCCGAGGCCAGCTTCTACGCCCCTGCCAATACCAAGGCTAATCTGTCCAAAGACATCCGCGCGCTTGTCGATTTCTCGGAGGAGGAGCGGGCCCAGATGAAGTTCCTGGACTTCGACTATGTCGCCCAGAACACGGCCTCTTGGCTTGAATGGTGGAACAAGTCTTTCGCCGTCTGACGGTGCGCCACCCTTTGAAAGGAGAGCGTGCATGAACACGACAGACCTGACGCTTGACCCGATCCCCCCGCGCGGCCCGGCACGCATTCCGCGAAAGCTGGGCGCGCCTTGGCTGAGCGCGCCGGCAATCATCTTCGTGGCGCTTTGCTTGCTGGCGCCGCTTGCGCTGATGTTGCGCAACAGCCTGAACCGCTATGACGCGTCCGAGCTGATGATCAGCGCGGTTACGGCAGAAAACTATGCCAAGTTCTTCGGGGACGCCTTCTATCAGGAAGTCTTGTGGCGCACCGTCGGCATCTCGGCCCTGGCCACGGCGATCTGCCTGGTTGCCGGTGTGCCCCTGGCTTATTTCCTAGCCCGGCATGTCGCGCCGGGCACGAAGCGTATCCTACTGTTGGCGATCCTGATCCCGCTGCTGATCGGCAATGCGGTCCGGACCTCGGCGTGGATGCTGATTTTGAACGACCAAGGCGTCCTCGCCGCGTTCCTTGGGTTCTTCGGCTGGAACGGACCGCTGGGGCTGATGTATTCCTCTGCCGGGGTCACCATCGGGCTGGTGTCGGTGCTGCTGCCCTTTATGGTGATCACGCTGAACAGCGTGTTCGAGTCCATTGACCAGAACCTCGAGGACGCGGGCGAAAGCCTGGGGGCAGGGCACCTGACGATCATGCGCCGGATCGTGTTACCCCTGGCGATGCCGGGCATCCTCGCGGGCAGCGTGTTGTGCTTCATCCTGTCGATGAACGCTTATGCGACGCCGGTGCTGCTTGGCGGCCCGACCTTCCACATGATGGCGCCTACCGTTTATCAGCAGATAGCCAAGGTTATGAACTGGCCCTTTGGCGCCGCACTGGCCTTTATCCTAATGGCCGTCACGATGATCCTAACCATCGGCGTCTCGGTCATGGTGCAGCGCCGCTATCGCAAATGGAGCGAATGATGCGCCCGCAATCTCACATCGTCCGGCGGAGCTATGCCGCATTCGCCACACTGGCTATCGGCTTCATCACCTTGCCGCTGGTCTTCATCGTCTGGATGAGCTTCTTTTCCAACAAGATCCTGTCCTTCCCGCCACAGGGCTATACGCTGGACTGGTATCTGCGTGCCTGGGAATTATCCGATTTCCGCAACGGCTTTCTTCTCAGCTTCCAGACAAGCCTGATCGCCACGGCCATTGCCCTGATCCTTGGCCTGCCCGCAAGCTTCGCCCTTGCCAGGGGCCGCTTCAAGGGCCGTGAGACGATCAACACCGTGCTGATGTCGCCGATGATTGTGCCAGGTATCGTAGGAGGCAGCGCGCTGTTCGTGTTCTTCCTGGAGATCGAGTTCCTGACCGGCTGGCGCATTGCCGGGACAAGCGCGGGACTGATCGTGGCCCATGGCCTGATCGCCCTTCCTTGGATGATCCGACTGGTCACGACCTCGCTGATCGGCGTCAACCCGTCGATCGAAGAAGCCGCCCGAAGCCTTGGCGCAGGTCCGCTGACCGTGTTCTGGCGCGTGACTCTTCCAGCCGTCAAGCCGGGCGTCATTGCCGGATCGCTGTTCGCCTTCGTCAACTCCTTCATCGATCTGGAAAAGTCGCTGTTTCTGGTGGGTCCCGACAGCACGACCCTGCAGATCGCGTTGATCAACTATCTAGAATGGAACTTCGATCCGACCATCGGCGCGGTCGCGACCGTGCAGATCGCCCTGGTGACGACCCTGCTGATCGTCACTGACCGCTACGTCAAGCTGAGCCAAGCGTTCTGAAAGGAAAGAAACATGTCGGAAGTCGTTCTTCAGGATGTCGCCAAGCATTACGGCACCGCCGTGGCGGTCGAAAACATGACCCTGCGGATCGCTGACGGGGAACTGGTCTCGCTGCTTGGGCCGTCGGGCTGCGGCAAGACCACCACGCTGCGCATGATCGGTGGCTTTGTCGATGCAACCAAGGGGCGGATCAGCGTGGGCGGGCGTGACGTGACCGGCCTGCCGCCGAGCCGACGCAACATGGGCTTCGTCTTCCAGAATTATGCGTTGTTCCCGCATATGACGGTAGCGCAGAACGTGGCCTTCGGACTTGAGATGCGCAAGGTCAACAAGGTCGACGCCGCCCGCCGAGTGCGTGAGGCCCTGACTCGGGTCCGGCTGTCACAATATGCCGACCGCCTGCCCAAGCAGATGTCGGGCGGCCAGCAGCAGCGTGTGGCCCTAGCCCGTGCCTTGGTGATCGAACCCGACGTGCTGCTGCTGGACGAGCCTCTGTCCAACCTGGATGCTTCGCTGCGGCAAGAGATGAAGCTGGAGATCCGGCAGTTGCAGCAGTCGCTCGGCCTCACCACCGTCTTCGTTACCCATGACCAGGACGAGGCGATGAGCACATCGGACCGTATGGTTCTGATGTATAATGGCAAGGTGGAACAGGTCGGCGCCCCTGACCAAATGTATACCCAGCCCCGTTCCGCCTTTGCCGCCGGGTTCCTGGGCATTCCGAACCTGCTGCGCGGCCGCCTGTCGACCGATCACACGAGTTTCGTAACCGAGGCAGGGCCTGTCCTGCGCCTGGCAGGTCATCAGCCTGTCGTGGGCGGCGCCTACCTGGCCCTGCGTCCAGAGGTCGTGTCCCTCTCGACCGGGGCGCCCACTGGGGATGTCAATGCGCTGCCAGGCCGTGTCGAGGTGATGACCTTCCACGGCGCAGTAGTCGAATACCAGATCACGACCGAGGCCGGGCCACGCATCACCGCCCGCGCCACCGCACCCAACTTGGGTGGTCCCGCGCCCATGCCCCAAGGCAGCCGGGTCTGGGCGCAATGGTCGCCTCAAGCGGGCGTCATCGTCAGCGAACACTAACTTCCAAGGCAGGAGAAGACGGATGAACGACCTTTCCCCCCTTTCAGGGGCCAATGCCCTGCATGACAAGCTGACCGTTGTTGACGGCCTGATCGTGTCAAAGTTTGATCGTAACGTGTTCGAAGACATGCGTCGTGGCGGTATCACCGCCGCCAACTGCACCTGCTGCATTTGGGAAGATTTCACGGCCACGATGCGAAACATCATGCAGTGGAAGGCTTGGTTCCGCGACAATGCCGACTTGATCATTCAAGTGCGTAGCACCACCGACATCCGTCGAGCCAAGGCCGAGGGCAAGACTGGTATCATCCTGGGCTGGCAGAACGTGACGGGGCTCGAAGATCAGATCGGCTATCTGTCGCTGTTCAAGGATCTGGGTGTTGGCATTATCCAGATGGCCTATAACACCCAGAACCTCGTCGCGACCGGCTGCTATGAAACGAAGGATGCGGGGCTTTCGGATTTCGGGCACGAGGTCGTGGCCGAGATGAACCGCTTGGGCATCCTCTGCGATCTGTCGCATGTAGGCCCGCAAAGCAGCCGCGACGTGATCCTGGCCTCGCGTCAGCCGGTCGCTTATTCGCATTGCCTGCCCGCGGGCTTGAAATCTCACCCACGGAACAAGTCGGACGAGGAGCTGCGCTTTATCATCGACCATGGCGGCTTTGTCGGCGTCACCATGTTCACGCCCTTTCTAGCTCGCGGCACCGATGCGACGGTCGAGGATTATCTGGACGCCATCGAGTATGTTATCAACTTGTGCGGTGAGGAAAGGGTCGGCTATGGCACTGACTTCACGCAGGGCCACAACCAGGACTTCTTCGAGTGGATCAGCCACGACAAGGGCTACGCCCGCCGCCTGACAGACCTGGGCACCATCAAAAATCCCGCGGGGCTGGACACGATCGGTCATACCGCTTCGCTGACTGGCGCCATGCAGCGCCGCGGTTGGCCTGAGGCCCGGATCGAGAGGATCATGGGCGAGAACTGGGTGACCCTGCTGAAAGAGGTCTGGGGTTCATGACAAAGCTCGGGTAGGGACTGAACAGGTCAGGGTTTACCGACGAACAAATCACTCCAAGATTGACTCCAACGCAAAGCAGACTGGTTGCCGTATGCGCTATGATCTTTGACTGGAATGGACACCGGCCGATTGCCGCATGGGGAATGGGCGCCTTCCGATCAGTCCCGCGATCGAGGACTAATCGAAGAAACGGAAAACCAAAGCTCCGGCCGCCATTTTGGGAACCCATACAGACCTATATTGGTAGGGGTTCCCTTCTGGAGCGAGGGGACGGACGTCGCCCGCAATTGTCTCTGTTTAGCGCCCGAAGATGGCTCGCAACACCGTCCGCGATCGGGCGGTCAACTTCGGATCAGTCTGGCCTGATGCGTCTCTGATTTCTTCAAGCCACGCCTTTTCATTGACAGTGGTCATAGGCCCGAAAACCTCAAGCAAAGCTACGGCGGCCGTCTTGCCTACCGCCTGTTCCAAAGCGAGTTGCATCAGATAGGCAGGGTCAACCTCCAAGGCACGGGCGAGGCTCGGAACCCGGTCCAGCGGTATCTTCGATGCTCCGGTCTTGAACATGGAGATCAGGTTCGAATTCACGAATCCCGCCTCATGGGCGATTTCTCTCTGGCTTTTCCGGTGGGCGAGAAGTTCGGTCTGCCGGCGAATGAACACGGCGGCTGGGCTGTCTGCGTATGGATTTGGCATGATCGTCTCTCTTGTTTCTGATAAGACGATTCTACCTGGCCATGATCATGAGTGCGCTTGGGAACAGTTGCGACAACGACGGGAAGAGTCGAAGTCCTAGAAGAAAATGCGTAGGTGAATGGGGATGCGTCGGGACCCCTGAGCATTTTCCCGCACAGACCCTCCACATTGGATTTATCCATGAACATCTGCTTGGGACTGACGACCAGGCTCGACAGCTGGGTCAAGCAATGTCGACAAACGGGTCCCGGACTATCGGCATTCCACTGGTCCATCCAAGGAACCACGGTGAAATCGAAGACGAAAATAAAGGCTGGCAAAGCTCTCTCGTGAAACAGAGTGCATCAATCGGCAACAAACCCGCATCAATTCCCCTGCTTTCGTTGCAGAAAGCGCAACAGAATGGCGTATTTCTAAGGATTTTGTTGCGAATAAAGAACATTCCTTGCAACAACTCCGCAACTTGGAGATGGAGCTATTTCGTGAAATCAATGACTTGGCTTCGCCCTGCAACGAAACGCAACACTCATACTGAGAATTGCCGGCGTGGAACAAGCCTTGTGGCCGCGCAGCGAATACTTGGTCCTGAAAACGAAAATTGGCCGGACCAATCGTCGGACTTCCAGCCATCGGGGGTGTCCCCGCGGCATTTTCGTTTTTCCGGGTGGCACAAGCAGCCTTGAAGACAGCGTTTGCTGATCTTGGACCGGATTGAAGAAGCAGTCTGCCATTCTTCGGCACCATGCTGCCGGTCGATGAGACGAGGAGGGTTGGGTCAGGTGTAAGGGCTCCGACACCCTTCGGCTCGGTCAAAGTCGATGAAAGCAGATGGTGGAACAATCGTCGGCACGATAGCGGGTGGAGGGGGAGATCGCCGGAAGATTATACTTGTTTCCACATGAGCGTTTCCCATCCTCCACTTGATCAGTGTCAATGATGGGGCGTTACGCAATCTTCATTGCCGAGGACATTAGCTTGCTCACCATCATGCCCAATTGATGCTCCCGCTTTGGCCTTGAACCTGCCGAGAAGAGGGCGGCCCTGCGAAAAGGGACGTCTTCAAAATCAGGCTGGCCCTCCGCCGGCGGTCAGAAGTAGCGGGCTGGTCGGCGTGAAGGGGTGCCGAGGCTTGCACCCGTGATGTTGTCGAATGGGGCCTTCCATCAGACCCATAAGCACCGCATTGCGATGTTGCCCACTCGGGATTGAATAGGAAACAACGAGGCGGGGAGGCGACCATTGTCAACCAGGTGGCGGAAGACCTCAATCTGGTGACCGGTAATGCCATAGGTAGGCCCGTCCGGGGAGCGAAGGGCAGGTTCTGGTCGCGCCTCTCCGTTTCCACGATGGCTACGATCTTCTAAGGATAGCAGCGCAGCCATGGCTTACCGATCCGGCCGTCGGCGCGCCTCGGTTGAATCGGCACGCAGTCCGGCGGCAGGTGGTTAGTTGTCATAGTAGATGTATGCATCCCTGGAGGACTTCGTGTTGCCTTTATAGCAACGCTCTGTTCCATCAATCAGACTGTGCCTAGCGCCACGCAAGTCCAATAACTAAAGAAAAAATCTCACTACCCGACAGGAGGATGCGAATGTCTCAATCCCGAGCCCTGGGCACGGATAAGCTTGCGCTGCACGGCATTGTGCTGGCGATCGTCGTTGTTGCCGAAGCGATTGGCGTCTTGCGCATCCCGATCGGCATTGCGGCCGTCGTGTTGCTGCCGATGCTTTACGCCTTTGCCATGGGTATCGCCATCAACCCAAACATCACACGGGCCACAGCGCGCATCCTTACGCCGAATGTGCAGAAGTTCGCAGGCGCAATGATCACCATCGCGATCACGCCGTTCGTGGCCAAGTTCGGCACCACCGTGGGGCCGCAGATCGATGCCATCATCGAGGCAGGTCCTGCTCTGATCCTCCAGGAAATTGGAAACCTTGGCACCATCGTGGTCGCATTCCCGGTCGCGGTTTACCTGCTGGGCATGGGCCGCGAGACCGTCGGCGCGGTCTATTCCATCGACCGTGAGCCGAACCTGGCCCTGATTGCAGATAAATACGGCCTGGACTCCCCTGAAGGGGCGGGCGTCATGGGCGTCTATGCGACGGGAACCCTGATCGGCACCTTCATCTTTGCCATCATGCCGACGCTGATCCTTGCATTGGGGATATTCGACATCCGGGCCTTGGCCATGTCCTGCGGCGTCGGATCGGGTTCGATGCTGGCAGCATGCACCGGCGCGCTGACGACGGCGGTCCCTGAACAAACGGACCTGATCCTTGGCCTAGCAGGCGCATCCAATGTATTGACCTATGCGACCGGCCTTTATGTCGGGCTGTTCGTCGCGCTTCCGCTGACCCAATGGCTGTTCCGCAAGGCGCGGCCGGAACTCTACTGAGGGGAAAACCATGGCAAATGTCGAAAACCTGACCCTCGATATTGAGACGGTCGATGAGCGCAAGGTCAACATCGGGGAAACCGCAGTTCTTCTGCTGATCGCCTGCATCGTCGGCACCATAGCCAATTATGTGGCCACCGGCGTGGGCGCCCTGGAGGCCTTTCCGGGCATGGCTGTCCTGTTTCTCTGTTCGGTTGCAGGCCTCGTCATGGCGCGCTTCGTGCCGCTTGCAATTCCCTCGGTCGCCTGGGTGTCGTTGATCGCGATCGTGATCACCATCCCCGGCGTCCCAGGTTCGGCATGGGTCGTCGAACAGGCAGGGAAGATCAACTTCCTGTCGCTGGCGACACCCGCGCTTGCTTATGGCGGCCTCGCCCTTTCGGCAAAGGAATTTGCCATCGCGCGGAAGTCCGGATGGAAGATCGTCATCGTTGCCATCTGCGTGATGCTGGGCACCTATCTCGGGTCGGTGGTGATTGCCGACGTGAGCCTGCGGCTCTTCTCGTGATCCCGGCCTCGCATCTTGCCGAGGCCACCGAATGGCGGCGGCGCATCCACATGAACCCCGAACTCGCATTCGAGGAACATGAAACCGCTGCCTTCATCGCCGGAAAGCTGGCCGAATGGGGCTATGAGGTGGCGACCGGGATAGCGCGCACCGGGGTTGTGGGTTCTTTGACCAAGGGCGCGGGTAACCGCGCCATTGGCATCCGTGCCGACATCGACGCTCTGCCGATCAGCGAAAGTTCCGGCACGGACTGGCGCTCGCAACGGCCCGGCCGCGCGCATTCCTGCGGCCATGACGGCCACGTCGCGGTCGCGCTTGCAGCCGCGCGGCTTCTGGCGGACGCTCCTTTCGACGGCACGCTGCGATTCATCTTCCAGCCTGCCGAGGAGAACGAAGGTGGCGGACGCGAGATGGTCGCGGACGGCCTTCTTACTCGGTTTCCGGTTGATGCCGTCTATGCCATGCACAACTGGCCGGGTCTTCCGGTGGGGACGCTGGTTGCGCGTGACCGGGAGATGATGGCCGCATTCGCGACATTCGAGATCGGGTTGACGGGCAAGGGCGCGCATGGCGCCATGCCGCACGAGGGGGCGGACACGCTTCTGGCTGCCTCGCATATCGTCACTGCCCTGCAATCCATTGCCTCGCGCAACGTCAGTCCGCTGCGCAGTTCTGTCGTGTCGGTCACGCAGGTGCATGGCGGGGACGCCTGGAACGTCCTGCCCGAGACTGCCGTCATTCGTGGAACGACCCGGTGGTTCGATCCCGAGGTAGGAGATCTTCTGGAAGCCCGGATGAATTCGATCGTGTCCGCTGTCGCCACGGGGTTCGATTGTTCTGCCGATCTGCAATACCAACGCCGCTATCCCTCGACGCTGAATACGCCCGAGAACGCGGCCTTGGTGCGGCGCCTGGGTGCGGAGGTGGGGTTCGAGGTCGTGGATACCGACCCCAGCATGGCGGCAGAGGACTTCGCCTTCATGCTGGAGCACGTGCCGGGGTGCTATTTCTGGCTGGGGGCGGCGAAGGAAGGTGACAATCCCGGCCTTCATTCACCCCGGTTCGACTTCAACGACGCCATCCTTGGTCCGGCGGCCGCATTCTGGGTCAGGCTGGCTCAGGCTGAACTGAGGGTTGCTTGACACGCTTGCCTGCGGATCGCCACCGTGACGGGATGATGATATTCGACCGGCGCGACATCCGCGTCTACATGGCGGTTCACCGCTACGGCTCGATCAGGGCCGCGGCGGATCAGCTTGGCGTCGCGCCCTCGGCCGTCTCCCGTCAGATGGCCGACATGGAGAGCCAACTTGGCGTGACGCTCCTGGAGCGCAGTTCCCGCGGCGTGAACCTGACCGATGCCGGCCGGCTGGTGCTCGAGCATATGCGCCATGTGGTCGAGGAGGCCGGTTACCTGAACGAGCAGCTTTCCGACCTTCGCGGCATCCAGCAGCGCAATGTCCGCATCCATTGCGGGGAAGGGTTCTTGGCGGACTTTATGCAGAACGGGCTGGGAAGCATCGGAAGTCCCGGCTTTCAGATCCGCTACGAACTTTTGGTGGGATCAACTGATGCCGTCGTCGGGGCGCTGGCGAATGGCGAAAGCGACATCGGGATCGCCTACAATCCGCCGGCAACAGGCGCTGTCCGAAGCCTTGCATCCGCGAGGCATCCCCTGTGCGTCCTGATCCCGTCGGGGCATCCCCTGGCAGCGATGACCTCCGTGCAACTGGCGGATTGCGCACCATATCCCGTAGCGCTTCTGCCAAAGGGACACGGCACGACGGATCTCCTGATGCGCGTCGCCTCCGACAGCGGGATTGCCTTGTCACCGCTGCTCATGACGACCTCGATCGATGCATTGAGGCGTTTCGTCAAGGCAGGTCTGGGGCTGGCTTTCCTCCCGCGCGCCTCTGTCGCGGTCGAGGATGCCATCGAATTGCGCGAGCTGGCTGATGCGGCCTTGTCCGGGGCCTCGGCCCATCTGATGGTCCGGGCGCGGCGCCGGCTGCCTGCTTCCGTGGACCGCCTGGCGCGTCACCTGGAAACCTCGATGGCCAGCTTCTTTCCGCGTTGCTGAACAGGCAACGCGGCGTTCCCGAGGTTGCTTCTAGCGCCACGTCTCCCTGCGGGTGATCCTCGGCGGAACAAGAGGAAGGAACAACATGACGAAGGACTTGACGGTCGGTGTCGTAGGGCTTGGCGCCATGGGTCTTGGCATGGCTGCTTCCGCTGTCCGCGCAGGCTTCCGCACGCTGGGCTTCGATCTCTCGCCTGAGCGCGCGGAACTGGCTCGCGAGGCAGGGGTAGAGCCGGTGGCGATGCTGGACGAAGCCTTCTCGGCGGACCGGATCGTCTTCTCGCTGCCGACGGCGCAGGACGTGGCCGCTGTGGTCGAAAGGATGGCAGGCCTTCTGCAAGGGCGTCACCGGATTGTCATCATTGACACCTCCACGTCGGAGCCGCAGGTGACGCGGAGACTGGCCCAACGTCTGGCCCAGATGGGACACGGCTTTCTGGACGCTCCAGTCTCGGGCGGGCCTGCTGGGGCTGCCAAGGGCGCGCTGACCATGATGATCGGGGGCGCGGCGCAGGATCTGGCGGATGCGCAGCCGGTGATCGACGCCCTGTCCGCCAAGGCGCTGCATGTCGGTGAAAGCGGCGCGGGCAATGTCGCCAAGCTGATCAACAACCTTCTTTGCGCGGCGCACATGGTCACGACCGCCGAAGGTCTTCGCCTGGCTGAGGCGGCGGGCATATCGGCGCAGTCCGCGCTTGACGTGCTGAATGCCGCCTCGGGGCGGTCCATGATGTCCGAGGTGCATTTCCCGACGTGGGTGATGAACGAAGGCTTCGACAGCGGCTTCACCATGGCGCTGATGCAGAAGGACGTTCGGCTGGCCCGGAAGCTTGCGGAAGAAACCGGTGCGGATATGCCGCTGACGGAAAAAGCCGCGCAGTTGTGGGCTGAGTCCCCCTATGCCCCCACGGACGATTTTACCCGGATGGGTGATTTCCGGAAAGAAGGATGATTTCCATGCTGACCATCAGCGCCGAGGCCCAGGCGGCCCGCATTCTCGAACTTTACCAGACTATCTTTCCAGGGGCCGGGATTGGCAGCTTCATCGAGGGTGACATCGTCATGGGAACGGGTCAGTCACTGGATCTGACGGACCCGGCCTCGGGCCAGGTCTTCGCAAGCTTCCCCGATGCGGGTGCAAGCGAGATCGACGCCGCCATGACTGCGGCAGAGCGGGCTCAGCGGGAATGGATGGCCATGCCTGCTGCGGCACGCGGCCGCATCATGTGGGCCATTGCCGCGCAGATCCGCTCCCACGCTCCGCTCATCGCGGAGATCGAGAGCCGTTCGGCAGGACGTCCGATCCGCGACATCCGCGGCGAGGCGCTGCGCGTGGCCGAGATGTTCGAATACTATGCGGGCTGGTGCGACAAGATCTACGGCAACACCATCCCGGTGCCCTCCAGCCATTTCAACTACACCCGCCAAGAGCCGGTAGGGGTGGTGATGCAGATCACGCCCTGGAACGCCCCGCTCTTTACCGGGGGTTGGCAGATTGCCCCGGCCATCTGCGCAGGCAACGGCGTCGTCATCAAGCCATCCGAGCTGACGCCGCTTTCGACGCTGATCCTGGGAAAGATGTGCGAGCTCGGCGGGGCGCCGCGTGGCCTGGTCAACGTCATCGCAGGCGGTGGACTGACGGCAGGGCAGGCGGGGGTAACCCATCCCAAGACGGGCCTGGTAGTCTTCGTCGGCTCGGCCCAGGCAGGTTCGGCCATCGCGGCCGCGGCGGCCCGGAACACCGTGCCCTGCGTGCTTGAGCTGGGGGGGAAATCCGCCAACATCATCTTCCCTGATGCCGACATCGACCGCGCCATCATCGGCGCCCAGGCAGCCATCTTCGCGGGTGCGGGCCAGAGCTGCGTCGCAGGCTCCCGCCTGCTGGTTCACAGGTCGGTCCGCGACCGGTTCGTCGATGCTTATGGCGACGCCGCGCGCCGCATCGCCATAGGTCATCCCTTCGACGAAGCCACGCATGTGGGCCCGATCAACAACCGCCGCCAATGGGAGAAGATCGGTCAGATGGTTCAAGCCGGTGTTGCCGAAGGCGCCCGTATCGCCGCGGGTGGCGCCCGACCCGGTGCACTCGAGGAGACGGGTGGCTTCTACTATGCACCGACGATCCTGGACGGTGTCACGCCGGGCATGTCGGTTGCCCAGGAGGAGATCTTCGGGCCTGTCGTCTCCGTGCTCACGTTCGAGACCGAGGAGGAGGCCATCTCGCTTGCCAACGACAATCCCTACGGATTGGCCGGGGCAGTCTGGACGGGCGATGTCGGTCGGGCTCACCGAATGGCCGAAGCCGTTCGCGCAGGCACGTTCTGGATCAACTCCTACAAGACGATCAATGTCTGCTCGCCATTCGGTGGCTTCGGGCGCTCGGGATATGGCCGCTCGTCAGGCCAAGAGGCGTTGATGACCTATACGCAGACGAAAAGCGTCTGGGTTGAAACCGCCAGCAATCCGCCGGTCACTTTCGGCTATGCGCCAGGATAAAAGGCGGAAGCGGTCCGATCTTCGTCGGACCGCTCCTATCTACCGGTGAAGCGGTTGTTAAATTTCGCATGCATGGCCTTCCACTGAAATCCGGTTACATCAGCTTGAGGCAGAGAGCACGGTCCCCAATCGGGTGCCATCGGTTTGCTGTCGACGCTCGCCCGAGTTTTTGGCGCACGTTCTAAGACCAGCTTCCCAGCCTGGTATGCGCTTGGTCTGGTCAATCCTGTAGGCCAATGACTGCCTTTAGTGGGCCTCGGCTGCCCGAAAGCTCCTGAAACAGAAGGGATGCCTCATCAAGGCCGTATATACCGCCGGCCACCCATGAGAGGCTTTCCTTCATTGGATCCAGCATGGCTACGGCATCCTCAAAAT
>NZ_NWMQ01000190.1:0-602 GCF_002901215.1 Paracoccus sp. SY
CGCAACAGGAAGGCCCGGCTGTGTGATAGCTTGATATGCGCCATCTGAAGCTTGGTGCGCTCGTCCGTCAGATGGCCGTAGTCTTCGCTCCAGTCGAACTGGAAGGCCTCTCCCGGTCGGAAAGACAGCGGCACAAAGGTGCCGCGGCCCGTGGTCTGCTGTTCCCGCTGGCGATCTGTCCGCCAGTCCCGCGCAAACGCCGCAACCCGGCCGTAGGAGCCGGTAAAGCCCAGCTTGACCAGATCGGCATGCATCTGCTTCAGCGTCCGCCGCTGCTTGCGCGACTTGCCGGCCTCCGTCTTCAGCCAGCCGGCCAGCTTCTCGGCAAAAGGATCAAGCTTGCTTGGCCGATCCGGGGTGGCAAAGGACGGCTCGATCGTTCCTGAGTTCAGATACTTCTTGATCGTATTGCGCGACAGGCCGGTGCGACGCGCGATCTCGCGGATTGGCAACTTCTCCCGCAGCCGCAGCTTCCGGATCACGTTCAAAAGTCCCATGTGGATCACTCCGTAAACCCCCTCCGCTCTTCGCGTCGGGGAAGGGTCACATGGGTCAAATCTCAATGGAAATTATGGGCCTGCCTGGGTCACTTCTGGGTGGAA
>NZ_NWMQ01000191.1:0-597 GCF_002901215.1 Paracoccus sp. SY
AATTTCTCACTGCCGTTCTCACATTTGCGGTTGTTTATCAAGGAAAAAGCCGCCTCCAGCGCACCGCTGAGATGGCTCTGCACAGGCTGTATAGCAAGGCTGCGTTCCTATGGGACAGCCTCGATGCGCGGGGCGGGGAATGAATGACCCCCGTAGATCGGCGGCTAAGACTGGAGGCTTTAAGATATGGGAGGTATCGGGGAGCTGAACGCGACTTGTCCTATGACCGGCACCCTCGGGATGCGCGCGCATCCTCAATTGAGAAAGAGCGGCCGGGGGGGGGGGGGNCAGCCGGTCGCGGGCAGGACCCGCAGGATCAGCCGCTTTCGCTAAACCGTGACAAGTTTCCTGCCCGCCCGCTGCACTAAACGCCGAAATCATAAAAGGAGACAAAATCTCGGCATGAGAAGACGACGGGTCGGCAGCTCTAGTGCCATAGGAGAAATGGACTGGCCCCCTGCCCTTACCGTTAGTTGCCCTGCGTGTTCCTGAATGAAAAGGGGGAAGACCTGGGGGAAGAACGCCCGCTCAAATCGAGATTTACTTTCCAATTGAGTCACATAGAGGGGGGATATGGCGGACAGTGAGGGATTCAAA
>NZ_NWMQ01000192.1:0-592 GCF_002901215.1 Paracoccus sp. SY
TGCCGGTCGAACCGCTGCCGGACGTCGCGCCGGAATAGCCGCCCGACATCTGCCGATCCCTGACGCGCAGGTTGTTCTGGACATGCTTCACGCCCGAACAGCTTTCGGCCAGATCCTCGGCACGGCGCTTGGCCGAACGGCTGTCCACCGTGCCGTCCAGCGTCACCTCGCCCCCGCTGACCGAAACCTCGATGTCGGATGCGTCGATATGGCGGTCGTCCGACAAACGGTCGCTGACATCCTCGCGGATGCGGTCGTCCGAACGGCTGTAGTTCCGGGGACCCCGGCCGCTGTGGCCCGCATCCCTCTCGCGACGGCGTTGGGCATCCTCGTCGCCGAACCAGGACGCCACCTCGTCGCCTGCGCGTTCGAAGAAGCCACGGTCGTCGGATCCGCGGTAGTTGCCGTGGTCATAGCCGCGCCGGCCATAGTCGCGGTCCCCGTAATCGCGGTCCCCGTAATCCCGCGCGCCATAGGCGCCGAAGGTGCCCATGCCGCGGCCCGCCATTCCCGACCGGATCGCTTCCGAGAAATCGCCCCGGCCATAGCCGCTGTCGCGTCCGCCGCCATAACCGCGATCCTGGTCATAGGG
>NZ_NWMQ01000193.1:0-586 GCF_002901215.1 Paracoccus sp. SY
CGGGCGCCGACACCGCCCCGGTTCATGGGACACAAGACCTGGATGTCCTTGATCGGATCGAGGCCGAACCGCCGTGGGATGCGCCGGCTGACCAGTTCCACGATGCGGGCCACGGCCTCCTCGGGATCGCCGGCCGGCACGAAGTAGAAGTCTGAAGCCGTGTCCGGGCGCGCGAGCTCCGGCATCCGACCGGCATTGATGGCATGCGCGGTGGTGATGATCCTGCTTTGTGCGGCTTGGCGGAAGACCTCGGTCAGGCGCACCACGGGCACGGCTCCCGAGCCGATGATGTCGGCCAGCACCTGGCCGGGGCCGACCGAGGGCAGCTGGTCGATGTCGCCCACCATCAGAAGTGCTGCGGTTGTGGGCACGNGACGACCAGCAGATCGCAGTCGAGCGGGCTGTCCTCGTTGCGCTTGAAGGCGAAGACCTTGGGATCGAACTCCAGCNTCATGCGCTTGGCGGCGCGGCCGGTGGGCGCTGCGAGCAGGAGCTTCACACCCTTGGCCGCGAGGATGCGCAGGATGGCGTTCACGATGGTGGTCTTGCCCACGCCCGGCCCGCCGGTGATCACCGTGACCTTGGA
>NZ_NWMQ01000194.1:0-571 GCF_002901215.1 Paracoccus sp. SY
ATCTCGAAGGCCCAGGCCTCCGCGATCCGCAGCGCCTTCCGGGGCGCAAGGTCATAGGGAAAGGAGAGGAGCAGATGCGTGGTATGGCCATTCTTCGGATCGCCCCGCCAGCCGTCCGACCAATCCAGCGTGATGGCCTTGCGCTGATTGGCTGTGAGCACCTGTGCCTCTAGATCAAGCGCGACCGTGTTGCCGAACACGGCCTCGGACTTCGTGAAGAGATAGCGGAGCTGTGCCTGGAGCCGGACCGGCGTTTGCGTGCCGCCCCGCGCGATCTTCTTCAGCACTGCGGCGTTCGAGCCCTGGCCCACCCGCCACAGATTGCGGGCCTGCGCCGAGAAGGATGACCCCCCTGACCCGGATCGTCGCCCCTTCGTCTTGCCGAACCCACTGTCGCGCGGCACCCGGCCGCCCACGCGGCGCAGCCGGATCTCGCCGATCAGATCATCCGAGANTGCGGGCCTGCGCCGAGAAGGATGACCCCCCTGACCCGGATCGTCGCCCCTTCGTCTTGCCGAACCCACTGTCGCGCGGCACCCGGCCGCCCACGCGGCGCAGCCGGATCTCGCCG
>NZ_NWMQ01000195.1:0-570 GCF_002901215.1 Paracoccus sp. SY
GCCCGATGGCCCTTCGAGACACGTCCCAGACCCCGGCAGACACATCACGCCCTGGCGATGACGGCAGGATGACCGCAAACCGGCGCGTCTGTTCCAAACCTTCCATATCGACAAGCCCGGGTCGGTCCCGCCGCAGCCGGGAGAGTGCCACCACGGAGGGCAAGTCCGTCTCCGCGCGGCTGTCGCCTGCCGAGGGTGAGGCGCTTGAGGCGCTGAAGGCGCGTCATGGTTTTGGTTCGAACTCGGACGCTCTGCGGGCTCTGGTGCGCTCTGCCTCGGGCCTGCTGGAGGCGGAGCCGGCGACCGCGACCGGGCTGGAGGCAATCCGGGGCGAGCTCCACGAGATCGGCGTTTCCGTCAACGCGATCGCCCTGGCAGCGGGCCAGGGCCGGATCGATCCGAGCCACGAGCAATGGGCGGCGCTCAATGTCCTGCGCCAGAGCCTGCCGGAGATGCGCTCCTATCTGCGGGCGGTGGTGGACGAGCAGCGCCGCCGCGGCATCCGGCTCTTTGCCGAGTTCAGGGAGGCGGAGGATGGCCAGCCTCGCGGATGATCTGATCGGCGAGATC
>NZ_NWMQ01000196.1:0-570 GCF_002901215.1 Paracoccus sp. SY
GATCTCGCCGATCAGATCATCCGAGAGGCTCGCCATCCTCCGCCTCCTTCCATGCCATAAAGAGCCGGATGCCGCGACGCCGCTGCTCGTCCACCACTGCCCGCAGATCGGCGCGCATCTCCGGCAGGGTCTGGCGCAGGGCGTTGAGGACCGCCCATTGCTCACCGCTTGGATCGATGCGACCTCGGCCCGCCGCCAAGGCGATTGCGTTCACGGCAAGGCCGATCTCCTGGAGCTCGGCCCGCACGGCCTCGAGGCGCGCACCGGTGGCGGGGTCGAACTCCAGCATCCCCGAGGCCGCCCGCACCAGGGCTCGCAGGGCGTCCGAGGTCGAGCCAAGGCCATGACGCGCTTTCAGGGCTTCGAAGGCGCCGAGCTCGACCGGCGACAGCCGGGCCGAGACGGCTTGGCCTGCGGTGGTGGCCGTCTCCCGGCTGCGGCGGGGGCCGTCCGGGCGGGTCTTGCTGATCTGTTTGCCAGAACCGTGCTGTGACGCGGGTGAGCGCCGCTTGCTGCCGGGGCGCACTGGGTCTGCGGGGGTCTGGGGCGTGTCTCGAAGGGCCATCGGGC
>NZ_NWMQ01000197.1:0-569 GCF_002901215.1 Paracoccus sp. SY
GGCAAAAGCCCGTCGCGGACATAACGGCGGGCGGCGCGCTTCAACCGCTCGACTGTCCAGGGCTGGCCCGTGCGCGTGCCCAGAAGCCGAGTCAGATCGTCCCAGGCCATCCCGGGACGGTGCCGGCGCACCAAGGGCAGCCAGGTGTCGGCCGTCGCTTCGAGCTTCTGGAAGTAGGTCTCGTCCCGGGCCACGCGCAGCTTGCGGATCGCCTCGCGGTCGCCCGCCTTCAGCGCCGGATTGCCGCCGACCCGTCCCTGCGCACGCGCGGCGCGCAGCCCGGCCTTGGTGCGTTCCCTGATCAGCGCGCGTTCCAGCTCCGCAACCGCCCCCATCACCTGCAGGCTGAACTTGCCCTGTGCCGTGGTGGTGTCGATCGGATCGCCCAGCGACCGGAAATGCGCGCCCCTGGCCTCCAGCGTCTCGATCACCTGCAACAGATGGCTCAGCGAGCGGGCCAGCCGGTCAAGGCGGACCACCACCAGCGTCTCGCCCGGCCGGATTGTCGCCAGAAGCCGCGCCAGGGCCGGGCGGGTGCGGTCGGCGCCCGAGGCGTGCTCCTCGTGGAT
>NZ_NWMQ01000198.1:0-560 GCF_002901215.1 Paracoccus sp. SY
AAGAGTTGTTCAGGCCGGACTAATGAAGCAGGCCAGGAGAACCGCCCACATCTTCCAGTTGTTTTCCAGAAGTCCCATGATCCTAGTCACACAATCAACTCGTCTAATTCGGCGTCCTGTGAACGCTAACGTACGATAAATCAACAGGAAAGGATGCCTTGTCTAAAATCCTTCCTTTGCCTGAGCCACCAAGACAATCCTTGTGAAACGAGGCCATTCTGCCTTCGAGGATGGCAACAACTGATCCAGGCCGCATCCCGTCCTGTGGCCGGGACCGCGCTCTAGGCTTCGGCCGGCTGCAGCGGCCTGTGCCCCGAGCCTGGACCCCTGCCCCTCCTTTGCGGCTTTTCCCGCGCCGCCTGTCTCGTCCCGAGCCAGCCCGCGCGGGGCCGCAATAGTCGGTCCAGCGGCCCAGTCTCGGCCCTGTCGGGTTGCGATCGCTTGCGGGGGTAGCCCGGTTGTCCAGCCTCGCGCCAGAACGACCTTGGGAGGGANCGAAGCAGACGTCAGGCCTCTGAACAGAAGATGTTACTGGAATAGGGAGAAATAATAGCCATAAG
>NZ_NWMQ01000199.1:0-543 GCF_002901215.1 Paracoccus sp. SY
GCCGATGCGAAGAAATCCGCGATGGCGCGGATCCGCACCACGCTGCGGCTGGCGGACCTCGGCCAGTGCGACCTGGTGATCGAGGCCGCGACCGAGCGCGAGACCGTCAAGCAGGCGATCTTCGAGGATCTGGTGCCGCATCTGAAGCCCACCACGATCCTGACCTCGAACACCTCCTCGATCTCGATCACCCGGCTGGCCTCGCGCACCGACCGGCCCGAGAAGTTCATGGGCTTTCACTTCATGAACCCCGTGCCGGTGATGCAATTGGTCGAGCTGATCCGCGGCATCGCCACCGACGAGCCGACCTACAAGGCGCTCCACGAGGTGGTGGAAAGGCTGGGCAAGACGGCGGCCAGTGCCGAGGACTTCCCGGCCTTTATCGTCAACCGCATCCTGATGCCGATGATCAACGAGGCGGTTTATACGCTTTACGAAGGCGTGGGCAACGTGAAGTCCATCGACAGCGCGATGAAGCTGGGCACCAACCATCCGATGGGTCCGCTGGAACTGGCCGACTTCATCGGGCTGGATACCTGCCTG